>NZ_MQAD01000005.1:0-293271 GCF_001996285.1 Anoxybacillus kestanbolensis
GCCGTTGTTCGACTAACGAAGAAACAGCAAGTTGTGCAATGACTTTTACACTCTCCCCCGCCAAGGCTCTTTGAACGGCTTCCAGCTTCAATTCTGAAGAATAGCTTTTATAAGTTCTTTGTTTTTTCGACATGTTCATCGGCTCCTTCCTGTCTTCTGTATGGACATCTTTTTCCCGATTTATACATGTCTACTTTTAAAGGCTCACTCCAGTCAGTCCACCCGAACCCTGACCGGCTTTATCTTATTCCACATCATCCATATGCAAGATGGAATTAAGCGAAATTGCTAAATCTGGATACAAAAAAGACGTTAAAACATCTTTCGGGCCGAATACTGCGCGTTTTTGAAACCGCCCGTCTTCTAAGCCGATGACTTCAATCGTCCGATTGCTTGGGTCGACCATCCAATACTCTTTCACGCCGTTTGTTTCATATAAATAATATTTTTGATTTCGATCTTTAATTCCTGTGCTAGCGGATAACACTTCGATCACGAGATCGGGTGCGCCTTGTACTCGCTTTTTCTTCAGTTGATTTACGTTGCAAATGACGAATAAGTCTGGCTGTACAACGGTTTGCGCTTCTTCTTCATTGTTATCTGTATCGAATTGCACGTCAAATGGGGACAAGATGAGGTGGCATCCACGTGCTTTGAAGTAAGGAGCTAAGGCGAGATGCAGTTCGCCGACGACATATTGATGAATATACGAAGGCGATGCAAGCAAATAAGGGACACCGTCAATCAGCTCCCAATTTCCTTCCCATTGCTGAATATCTTTATATGAATACATACGACCGTGTTGTGCTTTTTCCATCTCTCCCACATCCTTTTTTCTACATTATATCATAATGAGAAAGTACTTTTGACATACGACGAAACCGACACTTCATTTGTTTTGTCTGGACAAATTTCGACAAAATTTTGTCTTTATATTTGCTATAGTAGAATTAATATTGATCGTAAAGGGAGATGGACATGATTCGTAAGTTGAATAGCGCAGATCATCATGTTGTGTTTTCTTTTTTAAGGCAGGAGCCTTCATTGAATCTTTTTATTATCGGTGATATTGAAGCGTTTGGATATGAGCAAGAGTTTCAAGAGCTGTGGGGCGACTTTGATGAGAATGGCGAGTTGCGAGCTGTATTGTTGCGATTTTATGATTCGTATATTCCATATGCTTCGGGGGAGTTTGATATAGAAGGATTTGCGAAAATTATGAGACATGCTGCTCAGCCTGTTCGACTCTCAGGCAAAACCGAGCTTGTCGCAAAATTTGAACCTCTCTTATCACTTGGAAAAAAGCGTGTCACGTATTTTTGTGAATGTAACGAAATCACATTTCCAGGAGCGGAAAACCGATATGAAATAAAACAAGCAACGATTGATGATGTCGATCGAATACTTGAATTGCGCAATCGTATTGCCGAATTTTCGGTGCCCCCTTCATCGCGTGATATGCTTGTCAAATCGTTAGAAACAAATACAGGGCGTGTGTACTATATCGAGGAAGATGGTCGCATGGTGTCGTCTGTTGCGACAACTGCAGAAAATACGCTATCTGCGATGGTTGTCGGCGTTTGCACAGATCCGAATGATCGTCACAAAGGGTATGCAAGCGAAATTATGAAACGAGTTATCGAAGATTACGTTCGCGCTGGAAAAACGTTATGTTTATTTTATGACAATCCGAATGCGGGACGCATTTATAAAAGACTCGGTTTTTATGATATCGGGATGTGGACGATGTATGGATAATTTCTAGCTATGACATGAAAAGCGTGAAGTTGCCGAGCTTCACGTTTTTCTTTTGTTGTATAGGTGAGCTATAATGGAGAGGTTAGATGAACGGAAGGGGAAGGATTGGTCGGTCATGCACATCATATTATTTGATGGCATTTGTCATTTTTGTAGTGCAACGGTTCGTTTTATTATTGAAAGAGACGAAAAAGCTTATTTTTATTTTGCTTCGTTGCAAAGTGAAGCAGGGCAAGCGTTGTTGAAAAAATATCATATTCCCCAACAACTCGATAGTTTTATATTAATCGATGAATGTACATACTATGTTAAATCTACTGCAGCGTTACGCGTATGCAAACATTTGCGAGGGTTTTGGAAGTACTTATATTGGCTTATTCTTATCCCTTCTCCTATTCGCGATCGAGTATATGATTGGATCGCGAAAAATAGGTATCGTTGGTTCGGAAAGAAGGATTGCTGCTTTGTTCCGACAGAGGATATAAAGAAGCGCTTTTTATAAGGAGCTGTTGTCAGCAAAGGAGGAAAAATGATTCAAGGAGAAAATTTGTTGCTTGTAGCAAGTTTGGTTATGACATATTTATTTTTTTATTATGGTGTGTTCGTTTTAAAAGCGGAACGACGCATGATGGATGTTATTTTTAACAGTTTCATATATGGCTTAGTCATATGGAAATTGAGTTACGGTATTGTACATCCAAACATGGTGCTGGAAAATCCGTTAACGCTTCTTTATTTTAACGGTGGCGTTGTTGGACTTGTTTTAGCGGCTGTGTTTATTGTTTTTTATACATATTGGCATTTGAAAAAAGAGCATATTTCGTTCGACACTTATATACGTGTAGCTACCCCGATATATTTTGGATATTGGATTGTATTTCTTTTATGGAAGGGAAGTGGATTTCCAGAAGATCGCTTTATTTGGCTACAAGCTGTCGTCGCTGTTGTTTTCTTTATCGTTTCTTCACGTATGAAAACGACGAGAAAGTTATGGCAATTGCTTATTTCGTTCCATATTCTCGTCTTCATCTTCTCATCCATATCGGATATGACAAAAGAAGCAACTTCACAGCAAGCGATTTCGAACATTGGAATTGATGTAGGAGAAATTGCCCCTGATTTCGAGTTAATGACATTAAAGGGTAAGAAAATGAAGCTGTCTCAATTTCGCGGGAAGAAAGTGATTTTAAACTTTTGGGCATCATGGTGTCCTCCATGCCGTGCGGAAATGCCAGAGATGCAACGATTTTATGAACAGTATGGACAACATGTCGCGATTGTAGCGGTCAATTTGACAAATAAAGAAAAAAATCATCAGGCTGTCGAGACGTTTATTAACGAAAAAGGAGTATCATTCGATATTATGCTTGATGAGCAAGGGACGGTTAGTAAAACATATGAAGTGATCACCATTCCGACTTCGTATATCATTGATGAACAAGGAGTCATTCGTAGCAAACATGTCGGTCCACTTTCATATGATATGATGAAACGAACCGTTTTGTCGGAATGAGGTCGCATGTTGAGCGAACAGCTATTATATCTGTTCGCTCATTTGTTTTTTCGATTTTCTATTTGCCATTTGGGCATATAGTTCAGGAAAGCTGCAATGGGATGCAATTGACTCAATTAATATTTGTTTTGTGTCTCTCTTTTGTAATTTCATATTCATTTGTAATCCGATCTGAAGTAGTTGTTCTTTTTTGAAAGACATTAAAAACGTTGTTGCCTCTTCTTTGTTCATGTTTTTCATTTGTTTTATGACGTTTGCATAGTCCGTTACGTTTGTGGTTTGCTTTTTTCGTGTTTGATTTTGCAACTTTGCAGAAAGATCATCGAGCATTTCTTCGACTGTACAATGCTCATAATGTTTTAAAAGAACGAGTGTTTTTTCTAACATATGCGTTAATGTGTTTACGTTCATACAACAATTCCCCCACCAATTCGGTTTAAAAATTCGAGCGTCATTTTCTTCACACATTCACTTTGTTTCCCTTGATGGTTTTCAACAGCAAACACAGGATAACTGAGCATGGATGCGCGCGTGATGGCGTCACCATATGGTAAATAGCTGTTAAATATCATGTCAGACGAAAGCGTACGTTTTAATGTAGTGATCATATTTTCCTGTGTTTGTTTTGGTTGATTTCCGTATTCGCGAATGAAATTGAGGACGATTCCGATCAGTTTTGTATGGCTATATTCTTTTGAACTCGACTGAAATCTTTCGTTTAACTCATCGACTTTATTTTTAATGGCTGAGATACCGTATGAAGAAAGACGATCAGGAATCGCGGGAATTAAATAGTAATCGCTTGCGTACAGGGCGTTTTGCGTAATGTAATTTAAATTCGGTGGACAATCGATAAAAATAAAATCATATTCATGTTTTATCGTGTTTAAAATATGGTGTAGCATTTGAAATTTATAAATGTCCGAACCAAATAAATGTTCTTTGAAATATGGCCTTGAGTAAACGGCAATATCCATGTCTGTATGGATAAGTTCAGCGTGTGCTGGAAGCAAATCAATATGTTCATACACTTTCTCATTTTTACTTCGCACGCACGCTTTTAAAATAAAGTCGTCCACATCTACTTGTGGATGCTCATTTTTCAAGTAATGTTCGATTAAATTTTTCAATGTGCCGATCGGAGGTGTTTTATGATAGGCTAATTGTTCAAACCGTTCGGGTGTTAAACATGAAATAGAGAGGTTACATTGTGCGTCTGCATCTACTAACAACACTTTTGGTTGAGCATGTTCAAAACCAAACAGTTCTAATTCGTCGGATGATAAATGTTGTAGTCCTGTCGCTAAATGATGAGTGACGGTCGTCTTTCCCACCCCGCCTTTCCAGTTGATAATACTAACGACTTTCGCCTGTTGCTCCATGATGATCGCCTCCTGTTGCATATGGACGATTCATGTGTATGAGAAAAAGTGCAAAGTTATGACGAATTATTTGCGTAATATTAGGATGATGGACATATTGTTTTGTGTCATAATGTTGATAGCAGAAGATGAGAGATGTAGCGAGGAGGAACACTTATGGAAGTTTTTGAACAATATTTAGCAAAGATTGATCATGTCGACCATCGCAACCGAGTAGAGGAAATTTTACGGTGGGTTTGTGATACGTTCCCACAGTTACAACCGCAAATCAAATGGAATACACCTATGTTTACCGATCACGGGACATTTATCATCGGCTTTTCTACAGCCAAACACCATGTGAGTGTGTCACCTGAAGAAGCATGCATGGCTCATTTTGCTGATGAAATTGCCCAAGCTGGTTATAGCGCGACGAAAGGATTGTTTCGCATCCCGTGGGATAAGCCAGTAAATTATGGATTGCTGAAGAAAATGATTGCTTTTAATATCGAAGAGAAAGCGGATTGTACAAGTTTTTGGCGAAAGTAGAAAACACTCGAATACATATACAGTACCTATTGGAGAGAGGAGTGGAAATGGCCTATGTTTTGGATTTTAAAGGGGCTTTTGACTGTTCATGATAAATGTATAAATATTTATAAAAATTTTGTAAAAATCTGGTGACCATTTTATGTGAAAAAAGTCAAAAAGGGGCTGGGAGAAGATGATTCGCACGTATAAAGTCATGCTTCTGCCCAACAATAAGCAAAAGACGAGGACTATTGCGGAAGTACGAAAAGAATAAAGTTGAAACAGAGGGAGGTGAATACCGTTACAGAAAAACGGAAAACATCAAGAAACTTGACTTCGGAGCGCCAAGGAAACGAGAGTAGCTTTTCGCGAAATCGGGCGCGATGAACAAGGAAGGAAACAGTCTTGTAAGTTTTCTGTAACGGAGTATTAGAATAAAACTATATAAATGTGCTTTCAAACTTTAGCACCTTTATTTTTTATGGAGTAACTATTAGTTTGAGTTTTATTGCTCGATGGAATAATCTAATGGAAGCAAGCATTTCTCTAAAAGGGGAATGCTTTTTGTTTTGAAATAAAAAAATAACCTAAAACAATAATTATTTATTGTAAAACGATAAATAATCGATTAAAATGAAATGGAAATTGTAGAAGTGAGGTGCTTGTTGTGAAACGAGAGACACTTTTTTTGAAAATCGCTCTTTTTATAATCGGGGCTCCTGTTGCTATGTTATGTGTATTTGTCTTGCCTAAGTTTCCTAACTTTTATGCGGAGTGGTTGCCGGAACTGGCGTATTTACGCTATCCGATCGTCTTCTTTTTTTATGTGACTGCTGTTCCGTTTTTCTTTGCGTTATATCAGGCGTTCAACATTCTCACTTATATTGACAAAAACGAAGTATTTTCTGATTTATCGGTAAAAGCGCTAAAGCATATCAAACATTGCGCGGCGTCCATTAGTTTGTTGTATGTTGCAGGCATGCCGTTTTTTTATCTTACCGCCGATTTAGATGACGCCCCAGGGATTATCATCATTGGCTTAATGGTTGTGTTTGGAGCGTTGGTCGTCGCGGTGTTTGCGGCGGTGTTACAAAAGCTTTTACAAAAAGCGATCGAAATCAAATCGGAAAATGACTTAACAATTTGAGGTGGATCACATGGCGATTATTGTAAATCTCGATGTCATGTTGGCGAAACGGAAAATGAGTGTGACGGAATTGTCGGAAAAAGTGGGAATTACGATGGCGAATTTATCGATTTTAAAAAACGGCAAAGCAAAAGCGATTCGTTTGTCGACATTAGATGCGATTTGTAAAGCGTTAGACTGTCAACCTGGCGATATTTTAGAATACCGAAGCGACGATGAGATGTGATAGGGGGCAGCAGCGATGAGAAAAGCATTGATTCAGCTTGTTCATTTTGGCTGGCAACAAGCGTTATCTTGTTTGTTTCCTGTTGTCATTTTTGCCTCGTTAGCCGTGACAAAAATGGTGTCGCTTCCTTTCTTGCCACGGTATGATTGGCTGCTTATCATTTGTCTTTTCATGCAATGGTGGATGGTGCGTGCGGGACTAGAAACACGAGATGAGCTAAAGGTGATTACGATGTTTCACCTTATTGGGCTTGCGCTAGAGCTATTTAAAGTACATATGGGCTCTTGGGCGTATCCAGAAGCAGGATATGCGAAATTTTTCGGTGTGCCTTTATATAGCGGGTTTATGTATGCGAGTGTCGCTAGCTATCTTTGCCAAGCATGGCGGCGATTAAAAGTGGAGCTCGTCAAATGGCCGCCATTTTCAATCGTTGTTCCACTAGCTGCGGCGATTTATTTAAATTTTTTTACCCACCATTATTGGTTTGACGTCCGTTGGTGGTTAATCGGACTTGTTATGTTCGTTTTTTGGTCGTCATCCGTCATATACGAGGTGAATGGAACGCGTTACCGCATGCCGCTTGTTGTTTCATTTCTTCTCATCGGGTTTTTTATTTGGATTGCGGAAAATATTGCTACGTTTTTTGGTGCTTGGCAATACCCGAACCAAGTGGATACATGGAGTATTGTTCATCTCGGAAAAGTGAGCTCATGGTTTTTATTAGTCATTGTTAGCTTTCTCATCGTTGCGACGTTAAAACAGGTAAAAGGGAACATTCCGCAGACAACAATCATAGCGGTTAAGACGAAGGTATAGGCGTCTCATGTATAATGAGATGCTTTTTAATTTCAGCTTGAAATTTTTGTATGGTTGTTATAATCTGAATATTATCATTTTATTGGGGTTTGGAGAAAGAACAGGGGGGATAAGTTTGAAACGTATTCATTATAGCTGGGTCATCTTATTTGTTGTTTTTTTCTCGATTCTTGTTGCAGGCATTGTCCGATCTGCGTCAGGTGTGTTTATCGTTCCGTTTGAAATCGATTTCGGCTGGGAACGTTCGACGATATCTTTTGCATTCGCACTTAGTCTTTTTTTATATGGTATATCAGGTCCGTTTATGGCCGCTTTAATAGAGGTCATAGGATTAAAGAAAATGATGATATCAGCAATGACCATGTTATTAGTTGGGGTCTCGCTCACCTTAGTCATGTCAAAGCCGTGGCAGCTGATTTTCATTTGGGGAATCATGATTGGATTAGGATCTAGTTTGTTTTTAACAGTCTTAAGCTCGCACGTTGTCAATCAATGGTTTGGAAAAAGAAGAGGGCTTGCGTTAGGCATTTTAACGGCTAGTACAGCGACAGGGCAATTAATTCTTTTACCATTGTTAGCGATGCTGGTGGAATCATATTCATGGAAGTGGGCAATTGGTCTCGTTTTTATTCTTGCATTTACGATGCTTTTTGTCATCGGATTGTTTATGAAAAACTCTCCAAAAGAAATGGGAATTTTGCCGTACGGTATAGAGCAAAATATGGATGTTAACGAAAACAAACAGACAAAAAATCCGATTACGATTGCATTTCACGCATTATTGGAAGCAGTGAAAGTGAAGGAATTTTGGTTGCTAGCAGGAAGTTTTTTTATTTGTGGGCTGTCAAGTAGTGGGCTCATTGGTACGCATTTTATTTCCTACTGCTTAGGTTTTGGTTTTACAGCGGTAGCTGCTGCTTCTATGCTTTCGTTAATGGGGATATTTGATCTTGTTGGTACAACATTGTCTGGCTGGCTATCTGATCGATTTGATAATCGTTGGTTATTATTTTGGTATTACGGATTGAGGGGACTGGCGCTATTACTTCTTCCGTTTGCACTCTCAAAAGGTTCCATTGTTTTACTCGTTCTTTTCTCTATTTTTTACGGTTTAGATTGGATTGCGACGGTGCCCCCAACGGTGAACATCTCAAGACAAATTTTTGGTATGGAAAAAAGTGTCGTTGTATATGGATGGATTTTTGCCGCCCATCAATTAGGATCAGCGGTAGCAGCAAGCGGAGCCGGCTGGATGTATCAAACATTTAATTCGTATTCATGGGCATTTACGCTCGCTGGGGTGTTTTGCTTATTGGCTAGTCTGTTTGTTCTTGTGATAAAGAAACAAGAGAGAGAAGAGAGCGCGTATCAAACGCTCAAATTTTAGCGAACAGTCGTTGTTACTGTTCGCTCATTTTTTTGTATGATATTCCTCAACCACCGAACGAACGATATGGAAAGAACTCCATTCGCCTAGGGATAGAAAAGTGATTGGATATTTCTTTGGAAAAAGGGCAGATTGTATTTGTTTTAATGTCGCTCCTTTTTCATACAAATCAACAATTTTTCCTTGAAGTTCTTGTAAATAATGAAGCTTTCGTTGTAAAGCAGTTCGTCCGTCTTTTATATAACCAGCGTGGGCACAAAACATTTCGTCGAAATCGTACGTTAATACTTTTTTTAATGAGTCAATCAAGGTAGAAATGCTTTCTTCGCGCAAGATGACTTTTGTTTTTTCTAGACAGTATAAGTCTCCTGTGAAAAGTTGTCCTGTTTCACGATTGAGAAATGCAAGATGGTCAGCCGCATGACCTGGCGTATGGATGACGTCCCACATCGCACGGCGGGTGGAGAACGTATTTCCAATCGGCTTCGCTTGAAAAGGAGGGCGATTTCCCCAGAAAAACTTGCGGTATATTGGATAATCTGCTCGTTTACGACAATAATCAAT
Source organism: Anoxybacillus kestanbolensis (assembly GCF_001996285.1). NCBI lineage: Bacteria > Bacillati > Bacillota > Bacilli > Caryophanales > Anoxybacillaceae > Anoxybacillus > Anoxybacillus kestanbolensis. The sequence continues at coordinate 9,304 of NZ_MQAD01000005.1, forward strand.
CATGGTCTCATTCATATAAATCGGCAGTTGTCGCTCGTTTTGTAAAAACGCAGCACATCCCGTATGATCTTCATGAAAGTGAGTAATCACCGCTTGATCGATGTCTAATGACTTAAAAAAATTTTTAAATTCATTTGCTAATGACGCTGCTCCTGTATCAATCAACACGCCGTCTGTAGCAAAGCAATGCACCGCTAATCGTACCTTCTGAAACGTTAGCGAACCTTTTGCGATATGTACACCAGCAACCGTTTTTTGTTCAAACGTTTTCTTTAATAACATGTTATCTCCCCCTCGTTTTTATTATAACAAAAAAGAATGAATATTCATTCATTTCAGGTTATTTTGTAAAAATAAAAAAGAAGCTGCCTTAAAGCAGCTCTATGAATCAAAAAGTTTTGACCTCGTTAAAAAACGTACCCCTTCCGATCCTTCAAGGGAAAACATACCACCGCGGCCAGGTACAACATCAATAATCAATTGGGTATGTTTCCAATATTCGTATTGCGCAGCGTGCATATAAAACGGGCATCCTCCGATTTCACCAAGCAATACGTCTGAGTCACCGATGATAAACTCTCCTTGTGGATAGCACATCGGTGAACTCCCGTCACAACACCCGCCTGATTGATGAAACATAAGCGGACCATATTTCGCTTTTAGTTTTTCGATGAGCTGTAGCGCAGCATCGGTTGCGATGACTTTCGGTTGCATGTGCACCATCCTTTCAAAAAGCCTTTTAAAAAGGCAGCGCTTTTGAGACGCTGCCTGAATGATTAGAAGAATCCAAGTTTTTTTGGTGAATAGCTAACAAGTAAGTTTTTCGTTTGTTGGTAATGTTCAAGCATCATTTTGTGCGTTTCACGTCCGATGCCTGACATTTTATATCCGCCGAAAGCTGCGTGCGCAGGATATGCGTGATAACAATTTGTCCACACACGTCCAGCTTGAATGCCGCGTCCGAAGCGATATGCAGTATTCACATCGCGCGTCCATACACCAGCACCTAGGCCATATAATGTGTCATTTGCGATTGCTAATGCTTCGTCCTTATCCTTAAATGTCGTCACAGACACAACAGGACCGAAAATTTCTTCTTGGAAAATGCGCATCCGATTATGCCCTTTAAAGACGGTTGGTTTGACATAATAACCACCTTGTAAATCTCCTTCTAACATGTTGCGTTCGCCACCGATAAGAAGTTCAGCCCCTTCTTGTTTACCGATGTCAATGTATGACAAAATTTTCTCTAGTTGTTCGGATGAAGCTTGGGCACCAATCATTGTCGTTGTGTCGAGTGGATTGCCTTGTTTAATTTGTTTTACTCGCTCTAATGCTCGTTCCATAAATATATCGTAAATGGATTCTTCGATTAACGCGCGTGAAGGGCATGTACAAACTTCTCCTTGATTTAAAGCAAACATCGTGAATCCTTCAAGCGCTTTATCGAAAAATTCGTCATCTTTCGCAGCGACGTCTGCGAAGAAAATATTTGGTGACTTTCCGCCAAGTTCAAGTGTGACCGGGATTAAATTTTGAGATGCGTATTGCATAATGAGACGTCCAGTCGTTGTTTCGCCTGTAAAGGCAACCTTTGCGATACGTGGGTTCGAAGCGAGCGGTTTGCCAGCTTCAAGGCCAAATCCGTTAACGACATTGACAACGCCTTTTGGCAGTAAATCTTGAATGAGTTCGATCAGCACGAGAATGGATGTTGGTGTTTGTTCAGCTGGCTTTAGTACAACGCAGTTGCCAGCAGCTAAAGCAGGTGCGAGTTTCCAAGCCGCCATTAAAATTGGGAAATTCCATGGAATAATTTGTCCGACAACGCCGAGCGGCTCCTTGAAATGATAAGAAACGGTATCGTTGTCAAGTTCCGCTAATGTGCCTTCCTCTGCACGAATACAACCAGCAAAATAACGGAAATGATCAATGGCTAATGGGATATCAGCCGCACGTGTTTCACGAATCGGCTTTCCATTTTCCCACGTTTCCGCCACGGCAAGCATGTCTAAATTCTCTTCCATTCGGTCTGCAATTTTATTTAATAGGCGCGCTCGTTCAGCGACAGATGTGCGTCCCCATGCTTCTTTTGCCGCATGTGCAGCATCGAGTGCTAATTCAATATCAGCAGCTTTTGAACGAGGGACCTCGCAATATACTTGTCCAGTAACAGGTGAAATATTTTCAAAATATTCCCCATCTATTGGCGGGACCCATTCCCCACCGATGAAATTTTCATATCTCTTTTTGAATGTAATGAGTGAACCAGGTTGTCCCGGTTGGGCGTAAATCATGTAAATTCCTCCTTTTGTATCCGTTTTCAAATGAAAATAAGTGACCAAGTCTGATATAAAAATATGTGTCGATTTGGTGAAATATGATATGTTTGTTGGGGAAACGTTAGAGAAGTCTCATGTGATGTTATTTTATTGGGAATAAATATATTTGGAATGGTGGAGGTAGAGAAGGGGAGGAACACTTTGTTCACCTCCCGAAACGGATCCAATATTCGTCTTCTTGTGATGCAACAGTACAAACAAACGAGCAGCTTTTATTGCTCTTGTTCAGTTTCCGGGATAAAATGGTTATTGTTTCGTGATGCCACAAGATGAAGCAGGAGTCGAGTTTGTTGTTGATGCGAGGAACCATCGTTATCCTTTTAACCGAATTGTTGGATATCATCAAATAGTACACGTTTAAGTGTTAGTATTGATGTTTTTTGTATTGGGTAGAGCCAGCGCCTATCTTTTCAGTGTACTGGGTTCCTCAGAAGCAGAAAATCACGAATGTTTTTGGGGATATTGTCTAGGCAACATATAGGGATCTTTCAGTAGAAATAATTGAAACAGGCATTGAAGAGGAAAGCAAGAGCAGGGGGAATGTCCTGCTCTTGTCTTTATTAGAATGACGTATCTTCGGTAATTGAAAATATTTTATAAATCTCTGATCTTCTTCCTTTTTCGATTAATATATAAACAACATCATTTTCGCGTAATCTCACGTTTCCTTTCGGGGTAATAATTTTATCATTACGAATAATAGCCGTAATTAAGCAATCCTTTGGCAATGGAAGTTGACTAATCGTCATATTTAGTAAATGTGACTGCTTATTACTGATATGGACTTCAACAATTTCCTTATTTGCTTTCGTCGTTGACATCAGTTCGAGGGAGTGAGCCACTTCCCTCTTTTCTCCGAGTAGCAGTCCTAAATGCTTGGCTAAAAAAGGAGTTGTTGATCCTTGAATAAGGGCGGAAATGAGCACAATAAAGAAAACAATATTAAAAATGAGCTGACTATTTTCAATGTTCGAGATAAGTGGGTAAGTTGCCAAGACGATCGGAACAGCACCTTTTAGCCCAGCCCAAGAAAGGAATAGCTTTTCCTTAATAGAGAAATTCATGTTTATTGTACTTATCATGACGCTAATCGGCCTTGCCACAACAATAAGTAGGATAGCTAGGGCGACGCCTTCCCATGCTACTTTTACTAGTTCATTTGGAAAAACGAGTAGTCCGAGTAAAATGAACATAAATATTTGCATCATCCATGCTAGCCCTTCGTTAAAACGAAAAATAGAATGGCGATAAACGAGTTGTGCATTGCCGACAAAAACGCCCATAATATATACCGAAAGAAACCCACTACCTTTTAGCAGGGCTGCTATACTATAAGAGAGTATCGCAAACGATAAAGATAGAGTGGGGTATAATCCCGAGGAATCAAGATTTATTTTATTCAAACACCACACAGTTAATTTTCCTAATCCAAGCCCAACAAGAATACCGATAACGATTTGCCAAATAAAGCTGAGAAAGGTGTGGGAAATAGTTAGTTCTGGCTGTTGGATAAATGTAATCAAGGAGAGGGTTAAAATAACGGCCATCGGATCGTTCATCCCCGACTCAGCTTCTAGTGTTGCTGAGAGACGGCGTTTTACATTGACGCTTCCTAGCGTAGCAAATATTGCTGCAGCGTCAGTCGAAGAAACGATAGCGCCTAATAGAAATCCCTCGGCCCATGAAACGTGTAAAATGTATTTGGCAAATATGCCTACGCAAATGGCAGTAATTAGCACTCCAAACGTTGCAAGGGAGGAAGCGGGAACTAAAACTTTTTTTAATGTATTCCACTTTGTGTTCATCCCACCTTCAAACAAAATAATGATTAACGCAAAAATGCCAACAATCTGGGTGAGAAAAGCGTTATCATAATATATAAATTTGGATAAAATCATTCCGACGAGTATGTAAAATACAAGTGATGGCACGCCTAGCCAAGAAGAAAACTTCGTTGTTAATACACCGATGATTAGAAGTAATCCTAACAGAAAAATGATGAAATCTGTGAGCAAGCAAGTCACCTCTTTCCATACTTTCTACTTAAAGTTACGACTTAAATTTAAGCTATAGTAAGCGGAATGTCAACGAATATGACTTAAATAACATTTTTTGTAAAAAAAGTGCAAGCTGAGCGCTATCTCTCAGCTTGCATGATGTTTGTATATTCAACAAATTGTTTTGCCTTTTCTTTCATTCCTTCGCTTTGTAGTGTTTTTTGTAATTCATGAGAAATATTCATTGAACAAAATTTTGGACCGCACATCGAACAAAAATGAGCAAGCTTTGCTCCTTCGGCCGGTAGCGTTTCATCGTGATATTCACGTGCGCGCTCAGGATCTAGTGACAAGTTGAATTGATCTTGCCAACGGAACTCAAATCTCGCCTTTGATAATGCATCATCACGCGTTTGTGCGCCAGGGTGTCCTTTTGCTAAGTCAGCAGCGTGGGCAGCAATTTTGTAGGCGATGACTCCTTGGCGGACGTCTTCTTTATTCGGTAGGCCGAGATGTTCTTTTGGTGTCACATAGCAAAGCATGGCCGTACCGTGCCAGCCGATAAGCGCTGCACCGATAGCTGAGGTGATATGGTCGTAACCTGGTGCAATGTCGGTAGTGATAGGACCTAGCGTATAAAAAGGTGCCCCATGACAAATTTCAATTTGTTTATCGACATTTTCTTTAATTTTATGCATTGGAATATGCCCTGGGCCTTCGATCATCACTTGGACATCATGTTCCCAAGCGATTTTTGTCAACTCTCCAAGTGTTTGTAACTCGGCGAATTGCGCCTCATCGTTTGCGTCTGCAATTGAGCCTGGACGTAATCCATCCCCAAGTGAAATAGCAATATCGTAAGTTTTTAAAATTTCGCAAATTTCTTCGAAGTGGGTGTATAAAAAGTTTTCTTCATGGTGTGCTAAACACCATTGTGCCATAATTGAACCACCCCGAGAGACAATACCAGTTGTTCGGTTGACTGTTAGTGGGATATAGCGAAGTAAGACACCTGCATGAATAGTAAAATAGTCTACGCCTTGTTCGGCTTGTTCAATTAATGTTTCTCGGTAAATGTCCCATGATAAGTTTTCGACAATGCCGTTCACTTTCTCTAACGCCTGGTAAATAGGTACAGTTCCAATCGGCACAGGGGAGTTTCGAATAATATATTCTCGCGTCTCATGTATATGCTTTCCTGTCGATAAGTCCATGACTGTATCGGCACCCCAACGAACAGCCCAAAGCATTTTTTCAACTTCTTCTTCTAAGGAAGATGTGACAGCTGAATTTCCGATATTTGCGTTAATTTTCACATGGAATTTACTTCCTATAATCATTGGTTCACTTTCAGGGTGGTTAATATTAGCTGGGATAATTGCTCTTCCTGCTGCAACTTCTTGACGAACAAATTCGGGATCCATTTGTTCACGAATTGCGACAAACTCCATTTCAGGTGTAATGATCCCTCGTTTTGCATAATGCATTTGGGTCACAACTTTCCCTTTTTTCGCACGAAAACGTCTAGGTGAAAAAGGAATGTTTGTTCTCACTAATGAAGGGTTATATTCTTCTACATCGCCACGCTCCGTTATCCATTTTTCTCTTAATTTTGGCAATCCTTTATCAATATTCGGCGCGAAAAGTGGGTCGGTGTATGGTCCACTCGTGTCATAGACTCGAATAGGCTCATTTTCTAGCATCGTTGTACCTGTTTTGGTTGGAGAAAGTTGAATTTCTCGCATTGGCACACGAACATCTTCACGCGTTCCGAGCACATACACTTTTTTACTCGAGGGAAATGGCATTGATGAAAATAAGTCTTTCATTTTTAATCGCTCCTTTTCATTTTTTAGCTGGAGCAACGCCAATACGTAAAAAGATCAGGCTCCATAAAGAGAACCTGATCTTGTCCGCAAATAGCACAAGTAAAGAACACTCGCGCCATCTACTTCCCTACGCTGGCATCACCCAGATCAGGTTCAAAGGGTCAAAGAACTTTTGCGCGTTCTTCTCTCAGTCCAAGCTATTGGACACCCCTAGTAGATGTAAAATTATGAACTTTAAAAATAATTTAGCACATGATAAAAATATTGTAAAGTTATAAATGACAAACTTGTTAAAATGGGGGCATAGTGGACGTACGAACCGATGATTTCGGGATGGAGTTCGTATGTTAGAAGTGCAGTGATAGAAGCATGAAAAAGGGGTGTGTAAGAAAACGGGGGAATGTTCTATCGAAACGTGCTGTGTCTATATGGCGCATATATGAAGCTATTCGTTTCATTATTTTTTCCCTTTTGTACGTAATTGTTAGTTTTTTCGTTTCGACATGGGTCGTTTTGATGTTTGTCTGTTTGTCGATTGTAGATGGCATGTTATTCGTTTTCTTCGTTCCACGCTGGAAATGGGAACGTTGGCGGTATATGTGATACGCGATCAGGAAATCGAGCTTGAACATGGGGTGTGGATTCGTAAGCGTACGCTTATTCCGCTTCGCTGCGTGCAACATGTTGATGTAAAGCAAGGTCCATTAGCAAGAAAGTATAAACTTGCTTCGCTTTATATTTATACAGCAGCAATGGCACATGAAATTCCGTTCCTTGATGAACAAGCAGCAGAGAAGTTGCGTTACACATTTCTTCTTTAGTAAAGGAAGATGAACATGATGAATGAAGCGAAACGGTTACATCCGATTGTGATTGTTATTTACATAACCAAGCGGTTAAAGCATCGTATTCAATCGTTAACAATCTCTCAATCTCGTATGCAACAACGACTCGGATTATGTACCGTACATGCGACGGTCATGCCAGGCATACGTGCAAAAGTTGTTGATGTTGATGAAAGTACAGCAAAAACGATATACGAATGGTTTTTGGGAAATTAAACATAATGTGTCCCAAAAGTACACGTTTTGGGACACACTCACTTTTAAAGGAATGCGTCAATTTCCTGCAACACTTCTCCGATTTTACGACCATGTATAAGCAAATCTGCCCAGTCATCTAATGGCGTCGGTTCCATATTCACAATAACGAGTTTTGCTCCGCTTCGTTTGGCGATGACAGGAAGCTCGTTAGCTGGCGATACTTGTAAAGAAGAGCCGAGTACAATCCATAAATCTGCTCGTTCGGCTGCTGTCCATGCTTGTTCAAACGCATCATACGGCAACGATTCGCCAAATAAAACAACGGAAGGGCGCAAAAAACTACCGCACGTGCACTTCAACTGTTCGTCTACATACCGTTTTGCATCATATGTTTGTTTGCAGTGCGAGCAATGAACGGTTCGCAACGTTCCATGTAATTCAATGACATTTGTACTACCTGCTCGTTGATGAAATCCATCGACATTTTGTGTGATAATTTGATGAATAAGCCCTCGTGTTTGCCAATTTGCTAAAATTGTATGTCCGATATGTGGTTGGCATTCAAGAAGTGTGCGAATACGATATTGATAAAATGCGATAAACTCGTCTCGATTATGTTGCATAGCATACGTACTTGCCAATTGTTGTGGATTTTTCGTGCGCCAAAGTCCTGATTTTGTCGAACGAAAATCGGGAAGTCCGCTCTCTGTAGACATTCCCGCCCCAGTAAATACGACTGTATACGAAGACTCTTTCAACCATCTTTCTAGCATTATCTCCCTCCTCTATAGATCAACAATTACTTCTATGTTCGCCCTGTTCTTCCTTTATTTTCACATATGTTTATGAGAAAAAAAGGACTTTCGATTCATGTGTATAAAAAATAAGAGCAGCATACCAACCTTGAAGTGACCCCTGTCAAGTAGACAGAAATAAAAAAGCACGTTTAAGCAGCCTGAGTCCTATATTCATAAGGACTCAGGTTGTTTAATTTCTTTTGAAAACGTTGGTGGTTATAAAAACGAATATATTTGTGTACGGCATCCTTTACCTCTTCGGCTGTATGGAAAGAGTACAGATTGAAACACTCTGCCTTGAAATGGCTGAAGAAGTTTTCCATGCAGGCATTGTCCAAACAGTTTCCTTTTCTGGACATACTGGCCTTTATATTGTATCTTTTTAGTAGGTTGTTGTATTGACGGGATGTATACTGGAACCCCTGATCACTATGCAGGAGGAGGCCATTTACATTCCGTTTTTTTATGGCCTTTTTTAACGTATCAATCACCAGTTTGACGTCATTTCTTCGACTCATGTGGTAGGCTACGATTTCATTATTGTATAGGTCTTTAATGGCGGACAAATAGAGCTTTTGCCCATTAAATATTAAATAGGTGATATCGGTAACCCACTTCTCATTTGGCTTTGACGCATGGAAATCCCGGTTTAGATGATTGTCTGAAATGACATAAGGCTCTTTCTTTCCGTAATAAGGCCGTTTCTTCCGAATTACCGCGCGGATTCCCATCTCTCTCATCAATCTTTGTACTCGTTTATGGTTGATATTCAGTTTATATTTCCGTTGAAGCCAGACTTGGACTCTCCGATATCCATAGATTCCTTTCAATTCTTCATGGCACTCCTTGATTTTTTTCTTTAGCTGCTCGTCTTCCAATTGCTTTTGAGAAGGGTGTTCCTGTTGTTTTCCCCACTTGTAATATCCACTTCGAGACACACCTGCGATTTTACATAATTCTTGAATCGAACCATAACGCCCCGTCATTTCTTGAATGATCGCAAACTTCTTGTGAGCTGGTACGGCTTCCATTCCCCCTTTCACCTCTTTAAGAGCTTTTTTAGCATCTCTACTTCCGCCTCAAGACGTTTAATTTTCGTTTCAGGATCTTCTGGGCGAGTTCTCGGTCTTCCTTTGCCTGGTCCTTTGGCCTTTCCTCGTTTTTCCTCCAGTCCTTTGATTCCTTCCTGTTCATAACGTTTCACCCATCGACGTACCATAGAATCACTAATCCCTAATTCTTTCGCCACTGTTTTAGAGCCCATGCCCTCTTTCAAATACAAATCCACCGCTTTCTTTTTAAACGTTACATCATAGGTTTTTCGTATTTTTCCCATAGAAAAATCCCCTCCATAGTAGACAGATTAATGGGCTTTCTTTTTTCTGTCTACTATAAGGGGATCATATCACCTTGTGGGTGCTCTTTTTTTGTATATTTTTAACGTGAAACGTAGATGATAATAATCGTTTGAAGGGAGGGAAACAACATGAACGTAACACGTGCGCAACAAATTGCTCAATCGCCCGATATGAAAAATGTAACGTATAATGGAAAATCGGTATATATCGAACATGTCGATGCGCAAACGGAAACGGCAACAATCCATTTTTTAGACAATCCGGAAAATCAACAGCGTGTTCCAGTGTCACAGCTAGCAGAGCATTAAGACGAAAAGGGTGTAACAGAGCAGGATAGCCGTGCTCGTTACATCTTTTTTCGTTCGAGAAAATCAATAAATAAATGAACAATTTTTTTGCTTTTCATTGTCGGTGCATAAAGATAAGAAAACGTTCGGTAAAAAGGGGGGTGCTTTAAACAGACGATCGATAAGTGACCTTGTTTTAATTCGCGCTCAATTACATGGCGCGAAAGAAAGGCTAATCCATTTCCACGCATTAGCGTTTCTTTAATTCCTTGATTGCTGCTGATGATCATGAGCGATTTAATTTTTAATCCATTTGAACGAATAAAATGGTTAAAGTATTCACGTGTGCCAGAGCCTAATTCGCGCGTAATCCATATTTGATTTTGTAGATCGCTTATACATACTTCTTGTTTGTGAACGAGCGGGTGATCGTTTGAAGCCACGATGACAAGCTCATCTTGCATGAATGGATAAACAGCCAATTCTTTTTCGTTCGTTTGCCCTTCAATTAAGCCAATATCGGTTTCATATGAACGGACAAGCTCGACGATCTCCTTCGTGTTGCCAATCATCACTTCGAAGTGTAGTTCTGGATAATCGTCTTGTAAAGAAAGTAAAAAAGAAGGAAGCACGTATTCCCCGATCGTAAAACTAGCCCCGATTTTCAACGTTCCTTTCACACAATCGTGGTATTCTAAAATATCTTGTTTTGTTTGTTCGTACAAGGCAATCATTTTTTTAGCTCGATCGTAAAGTAATTCGCCAGTCGCTGTCACTTGTAGTTTTTTTGGCGAACGAATAAATAGTTTCGTTTGAAATTCTTTTTCTAAATTTTTAATGTGCAAACTGACGCTTGGTTGGGATAGATGGAGAATTTCCGCAGTTTTTGTGAAGTTTTTCACCTCTACTAAAGTCATAAATGTTTTTAATTCGTCGTACACAGCTATCGCCCCTTAATCATTAAAAAAATAAATAGTTCTGATAATTTATATTTATTTTACTAATTTTATTTTTTGCGGTAAAGTCAAATAAAACATACTTGATTTATAGGAATAGTAGAAAAACGAGAGGTGAAAGATGTTGCCGTTTCAAGTGACGAATAGCCCATTTAACGAACAACAAGTTGACTTGCTCAACCGACTTTGGCCGACATTAACGCCAGCGCAAAAGCTTTGGTTAAGCGGATATTTAGCTGCTACCGAATTTGCGAGCACAGCGGTACAGCAAGAAGCCCACGTATCGAAAGAAATAACGATCCTTTACGGCTCACAAACAGGAAATGCACAAAAATTGGCGGAAAAAACTGGAGAAGTACTCAAAAGCCATGGGTTTCATGTTCATGTTTTATCGATGCTTGATTTCAAACCAAACGACTTAAAAAAAATCGACACGTTGCTTGTTGTCGTTAGCACGTATGGTGAAGGGGAACCGCCAGATAATGCTTTATCATTTTACGAATTTCTCCATAGCAAGCGCGCACCAAAACTTAACCATCTGCGCTTCTCGGTATTGGCGCTTGGCGATACGTCGTATGAACATTTTTGTAAAACAGGAAAAGACTTCGATCAACGGCTAAAAGAACTCGGAGGAGAGCGGTTATACGAACGCGTTGATTGTGATGTCGATTATGAGGAAGCAGCGGCGAAGTGGCTTGATGGGGTGCTTAGTGAGTTGAATAAGCAAGGTGGGGGTTCCGTCACCATCCTTCCCCAGCAGTCGCAAGTGAAACCTGTTTCTAACTACTCGCGCAAGCATCCGTTTCAAGCGGAAGTATTAGAAAATATCAATTTAAATGGACGCGGCTCGAACAAAGAAACACGCCATATTGAATTATCGCTTGAAGGATCAGGTATTGTGTTTGAACCAGGCGATGCGCTTGGTGTTTTCCCGAAAAACGATCCAGAACTTGTCGATCTCATTATTCAAGAAATGAAATGGAATCCAGACACACCGGTTTCTGTTGAAGGAAAAGAAGAACCGTTACGCGAAGTGCTGCTTTCCCGATTAGAAATTACCGTCTTAACTGAGCAATTATTGCAATCGCTTGTTTCGTTCTCACGCCATCCAGATTTTCATGTGCTCCTTTCTTCTGAGCAAGAAGTGAAAAGAAAGGAATATATGAAAGGGCGCGATGTGCTCGATGTTCTTCGCGATTTCGGTCCGTGGGATATGTCGCCAGATCAGTTTGTGTCTTCTCTACGGAAGCTTCAACCCCGTTTCTATTCAATCGCAAGCAGTTTAGCGGCGTATCCAGAAGAAGTGCATATCACCGTTGGTGCAGTGCGTTACGAAGCGCACGGACGTTTACGTAAAGGTGTTTGTTCGACGTTTTGTGCGGAACGTTTACACGTTGGTGATCAACTTCCGGTGTTCGTTCATCACAATCCGAACTTTAAACTGCCGAAAGATGCGAATACACCAATTATTATGATTGGACCAGGTACAGGGGTTGCGCCGTTCCGCAGCTTTTTGCAAGAGCGTGAGGCGATTGGTGCAAAAGGAAAGTCATGGCTGTTTTTTGGTGACCAACATTTCGTGACCGACTTCCTTTATCAAACAGAATGGCAAGCTTGGTTGAAAAATGGTGTGTTGACAAAAATGGATGTTGCGTTTTCACGCGATACAGATCAAAAAGTGTACGTGCAGCATCGCATGCTAGAACGAAGCAAGGAGCTGTTCCGCTGGCTTGAAGATGGAGCTGTCGTTTACGTTTGTGGTGATAAGCAGCATATGGCGCGCGATGTACATCAAACGCTTATTCATGTGATTGAAAAAGAAGGAAACATGACAAGCGAACAAGCAGAAGCGTATATAGCTGAGATGCAAAAACAAAAACGATATCAGCGCGATGTATATTAGGGGGGATATGAATGGAAAAGTTTGTATTAACACCACCAGATGGACCGCCAAGCGATGTTGAGCGCATTAAACGGGAGAGCAACTATTTGCGCGGCACGTTAAAAGAAACGATGGAAGACCGTATTACTGCTGGTATTCCAGAAGACGACAATCGACTAATGAAATTTCATGGAAGTTATTTACAAGATGACCGCGACTTACGAGCAGAGCGACAAAAACAGAAGTTAGAACCTGCATATCAATTTATGATTCGCGTTCGTACGCCAGGCGGAGTAGCAACACCAGAACAGTGGCTTGCGATGGATGAACTAGCAAGAAAATACGCCAACGGGACATTAAAGCTTACAACACGCCAAGCGTTTCAGTTTCACGGCGTATTGAAATGGAATATGAAAAAAACGCTCCAAGCGATTAATGATGCGCTATTGACAACGTTAGCGGCATGTGGTGACGTGAACCGAAACGTCATGTGTAACCCGAATCCGTATCAGTCAGAAATACATGCGGAAGTGTATGAATGGGCAAAAATGTTAAGTGACCATTTATTACCACAAACAAGAGCATATTACGAAATTTGGCTGGATGAAGAAAAAGTGGCCGGTACACCAGAAATAGAGCAAGAGCCGATTTACGGAGCGCTGTACTTGCCGCGGAAATTTAAAATTGGTATCGCTGTTCCACCGTCAAACGATGTCGACGTGTTTTCGCAAGACCTCGGTTTTATCGCTATTGTTGAACAAGGAAAGCTCGTTGGTTTTAACGTGGCGATCGGCGGTGGAATGGGAATGACGCATGGCGACCGTACGACATATCCACAGCTAGCAAAGGTGATCGGTTTTTGTAAACCTGAACAAGTCATTGATGTGGCAGAAAAAGTCGTCACGATTCAGCGCGATTACGGCAATCGCTCCGTACGAAAACACGCCCGTTTTAAATATACGATTGATCGGTTAGGTCTTGAAGCTGTCAAAGCAGAATTAGAGCGCCGGCTCGGCTTTGAGCTAGAAGAAGCGCGCCCGTATCATTTTGAACATAATGGCGATCGCTACGGCTGGGTTGAAGGGGTAAACGGAACATGGCATTTTACCCTATTTGTCGAAGGTGGTCGAGTGAAAGATACGGATGATTATTTGTTAATGACAGGTTTGCGAGAAATTGCGAAAGTTCATACGGGCGATTTTCGCTTGACTGCGAACCAAAACTTAGTCATCGCCAATGTGCCAAGTGAGAAAAAAGAAGAAATTGATACGCTTATTAAGCAATACAAATTAACAGATGGGAAACATTATAGTGCTCTTCGCCGTAACTCGCTCGCCTGTGTGGCGTTGCCAACATGCGGATTAGCGATGGCAGAAGCGGAGAGATACTTGCCGACACTCATTGATAAAATTGAGGAAATTGTCGAAGAAAACGGGCTTCACGACGAAGAAATCACGATTCGCATGACCGGCTGTCCGAACGGTTGTGCCCGTCATGTGCTTGGAGAAATTGCATTTATCGGCAAATCCGTCGGTAAATATAATATGTATCTCGGTGCAGCGTTTGACGGCAGTCGTCTTGGAAAATTGTATCGGGAAAATATCGGAGAAAAAGAAATTTTATCTGAACTTCGTATGCTTCTTTCTCGTTATGCAAAAGAACGCTTTGATGGTGAACGTTTTGGCGACTTTGTCATTCGCGTCGGTATCGTAAAAGAAGTAACAGATGGAACGAACTTTCATGATTAAACAAATCGGCTTTCCGTTGGGAGAGCCGATTTGTTTGTAAAAAAGGATGATTTTGAACGGTGGAGAATATAATAAAGGGGCTCATTTTATTTACAGAAAGGGGTAATCGACATGATCGTTACAACAACAAATAGCATTGAAGGAAAACAAATTGAGCAATATCTCGGCTTAGTGTCTGGTGAGGTCATTTTAGGAGCTAACGTTGTCCGCGATTTTTTGGCGAGCATTACCGACATTATTGGCGGTCGAAGTGGGACATATGAAAGTAAGTTAGCTGAGGGACGGGAGATGGCCGTGCAAGAAATGGTAAAAAAGGCGCGCAATATGGGAGCAAATGCAGTGATCGGCGTCGATCTTGATTTTGAAACGTTGCGCGACGGAATGATGATGTGCATTGCGACAGGTACAGCGGTGAAGTTGAAGGAATAGTAGGGATGTAAGAAGAAGCTCGAGCAGCTTCTTCTTTTTACTTGATTTCAAGTGTGAATTTGTATATTATGTAATTAGAAATTTATCTAAATGTCTATTTTTTTGGATGATATTTAGAAATTTGTCTAAATATCTAAAAGAAAGTGGGTGAAAAAATGTCATTTAACGAGGCGTTTAAAGCGATTGCTGATCCGAATCGTAGGAAAATTTTATCACTATTAAAAAAAGGAGATTTAACAGCAGGGGAAATTGCTGAACATTTCGATATGCAAAAGCCGAGTGTTTCCCATCACTTAAAAATATTAAAACAAGCCGATTTAGTGGAAGATCGACGGGTTGGTCAGCATATTTATTACTCATTGAACACAACTGTTTTCCAAGATTTAATGAGCTGGTTTTATGACATATTACAAAAAGAAGGTGATGAATCATGAAAAAGCACTTATTTATTATTATTCTCATTGCATGCAGCTATGTATTGAGCTTATTAGCGATCCCTTTTTTGCCAAGTGAAGTAGCGATTCATTGGAATGCTGCAGGGGAAGCTGACGGCTTTACAAACAAATGGTGGGGCGCGTTATTATTACCGATTTTGTTAACAGGAATTGTTGCTCTCATCGTCTTTTTGCCGAAAGTGGATCCACGCAAAGAAAACTACGAGAAATTTGAAAAAGTATATCGTATTTTTTTACATGTATTTATTTTGTTTTTATTTAGCATACATGTGGTGACGCTCGCATATAATCTCGGGTTTCCTGTGCAAGTTGATATTGTTGTGCCTATCGGGGTGGGTGTTTTATTTATTGTCCTTGGCAATTATATGCCAAAAATCAAACCAAACTATTTTATCGGCATTCGCACCCCTTGGACGTTAGAAAATGAAGTAGTTTGGCAAAAAACGCACCGTGTCGGTGGAAAAGTGTTTGTTATCATGGGTGTATTGATTATGTTCACGATATTTGTAACAAGTGTGTGGCGCTTTATTTTTCTTATGATCATCGTATTTGGTGGCACGATGTATTTGTTTATCCAGTCGTATTTATTTTCGCGTAAATGAAAGGGGAGATCGATTTGGTTGGGATGTCTATTCAGTTGTTTCTTTCTTTGATTGTTCCTTTCGCACTTATCATATATGGACGAAAAAAAGGATGGCTTTCTTGGAAAGCGTTCGGTGTCGGTTTGCTTATTTTTGTTTTATTTTCACAAGTGTTAGAGAAGATGCTTCACTTTCTCGTAATTGATCCGAGCGGCACATCACTAAAAGGAACAAGTAGCGTTTGGGCGTTTGTCGCTTACGGAGCTTTAGCAGCCGGAGTATTTGAAGAGATAGGGAGATATGTTGGATTTCGTTTCATGTTAAAAAACAATCGATCGTATGGGGACGGGCTATCATTTGGCTTAGGACATGGAGGAATGGAAGCTGTGCTAATTGGTGCTTTTAGCGCTGTGAACATGATGGTCATTTCTCATCTCATCGAAACAGGGCAGTTTGAGCAAATTGCTTCCTCTCTTCCTGCTACGCAAGTGGAGATGCTCAAAACTATGTTAAATCAGCCTGATTGGATGTATGTATTAGGTGGTATCGAGCGAACATTTGCGATAGTGATTCATGTTGCGCTTTCGCTTCTTGTTTTATACGGGGTTCGGAAAGGACAATCCCGTTATGTGGTGTATGCGATTTTGATTCATACGTTAATTGATGTAGTCCCTGCGTTATATCAAGTGAAAATCATTTCGAATGTTTGGGTGATCGAAACAATCTTTGCTTTTTTGGCAATCGCTTCACTTGTCTTCATTCGACGTATAGCAGAAAAATTTTAAAAACATATTGCATCGAAACGCGTTTCATACCTTATGCTCGTGTCAAAGGCATAAGGGAGGAGAATTTTATGGGTATATTGTATATTTTTATTTTATGTGTTATTGAGTTAATCGGAGCACAGTTCGCCACAGAAGCAGATTCAAAGCGAAAGTAAAAAGGGAGGATGGACAAATGAAACAAATAAACATTGGTAACTCTGGGCTAATAGCCTCAGAAATTGTGTTAGGGTGCATGCGAATTTCGGGAATGTCTGTTTCTGAGCTATCGCGGTATATAGACGAAGCGCTTGAAGCAGGAATTACGATGTTTGACCATGCAGATATTTATGGAAAAGGGCGTTGTGAAGAGCTGTTTGGCGAAGTGCTTGCTTCTCGTCCGCATTTGCGCGGACGCATTCACATTCAAAGCAAATGTTCGATTCGTGATGGCTATTATGACTTATCAAAAGAGCATATTTTAACATCTGTCGACGGCATATTGAAGCGACTTCAAACTGATTATTTAGATATGTTGCTTTTACACCGACCGGATACGCTTATGGAACTAGAAGAAGTAGCAGAGGCGTTTGAACGTTTACATGAAAGTGGAAAAGTTCGGCATTTCGGGGTGAGTAACTTCAATAGTATGCAAATTGAGCTATTGCAAGCATACGTTAAACAGCCGATTATCGCGAACCAAATGCAGTTCAGTATTATGCATGCGAATTTAGTGACAAGCGGCATTCAAGCAAATACGCTATTTGACGGAGCACTGAACCGCGACGGACATATTTTAGAATATTGTCGCCTGAAAAATATCACCATCCAAGCATGGTCTCCATTCCAATACGGCTTTTTCGAAGGAGTGTTCATTGACAACGAAAAATTTCCAGAAGTTAATGAAGTACTCGGACGGTTAGCGGAGGAAAAAGGAGTAAGCAAGTCAGCGATTGCTGTCGCTTGGATTTTGCGCCATCCAGCGAACATGCAAGTGATCGTCGGCACAACAAACTCTGCTCGCTTAAAAGACATTTGCCAAGCAAGTCACGTGCAACTCTCTCGACAAGAGTGGTACGAAATCTACCGTACGGCAGGTCATCGGTTGCCGTAATTGATGAAAACACTTTTTTGGCGATTGCTGAAAAAGTGTTTTTTCATTGCTTAGGCTCTGTCGTATTTTCATGATTAATCACGCAGGAAACCCCTGCTTTCAAGCATGGGGAGGAATGCGTTTTTTTTTGTTTATTTTTCACTAAAAAAATATAAAATAAAATTAGTGAAAGGTGGTGAGGACATGAAATTGACTTTAACAGCAAAAATTAAAATTTTACCGACATCTGAACAAGAACAACTTCTTCAAAAAACGATGCAAGCATATCGTGATGCGTGCAATGCGGTGTCGGAAGTGATATACAAAGAAAACACCCTTGTGCAAGCCAAACTTCACAAGATGACGTACCGCAAACTTCGCTCTACATTTGGCTTAAAATCTCAAATGGCACAGTCTGTGTTAAAAACGGTGATTGCAAAATATAAAACCAACCAAACCAATGGACATAAGCGTTGTCAGATTGCGTTTAAAAAACCGCAAATAGACCTCGTTTTTAATCGAGATTACAGCCTAACCAAAGGGTTGTTTTCCATCAATACGTTAGAAGGACGAATCAAAGTTCCTTTTCAAACGAAAGGACTTGAAACGTATTTCGACGGAACATGGACGTTTGGAACAGCAAAGTTAGTGAATAAACATCAAAAGTGGTTTCTCCATATTCCTGTATCCAAAGAAATGGAAGAAGCAAACCTTCATCACATTTGCCAAGTGGTTGGCGTAGATATGGGCGTAAATTTTCTTGCGACTGTTTATGATTCAAACGGACAGACGCTATTTTTCAAAGGTAGACACATCAAACACAAACGAGCAAAGTATAAACAACTCCGCAGACAACTACAAAAAAAGCAAACTCCGTCTGCTCGTAGAAGATTAAAGAAAATCGGTCAACGAGAAAACCGTTGGATGCAAGATGTCAACCATTGCATCAGTAAGGCACTCGTTGAGCGTTATGGTAAGAACACGCTGTTTGTGTTAGAGGATTTAACAGGTGTTCGCCAAAGAACAGAAAAAGTGTCCGTTAACCATCGGTATGAAATGGTATCTTGGGCGTTTTATGATTTAAGACAAAAAATCGAGTACAAAGCACACAAACACCGAGCCAAAGTGATTGTGGTAGACCCAACATACACATCCCAAACATGTCCAAAATGCGGACATACAGAGAAAGCAAACCGAAATAAGAAAACGCACACGTTTTGTTGCCAAACATGCCAATACACATCAAACGATGACCGAGTTGGTGCGATGAATCTTCAACGAAAAGGAATCGAGTACATCGTTGAAGAAACAACAAAAGCATGACTTTTGTTGTTGGGTAGTTGTCAACCTGCCCTGATGCAACCCCAAGTGAAGGAAGGAGGATAACATCCGCTTGCACTTCTGGGGAGTTGCAAGCCCACGACTTTAGTCGTTGGGTAGTTGACGTCATCGTGCTAAAATAAGGGGGGATTATTTTTATACTGGGGGACTGAACAATGACAACGACGACGAAGATCAAAACGGACATTGAAATTGCCCAAGAAACGAAATTAAAGCGCATTCAAGACATTGCAAGTGAACTGGATTTGTTAGAAGAAGAGATTGAACCGTATGGGCATTATAAAGCGAAAATTTCCCTTCATGCACTGAAGCGGTTAGCGACGAAACAAGATGGTAAAGTCATCTTAGTGACTTCCATTAATCCAACGCCAGCGGGAGAGGGAAAATCGACGGTCACTGTCGGGCTTGGTCAAGCATTACATAAAATGGGTAAAAAAGTGATAATTGCGATGCGGGAACCTTCCCTTGGTCCGACGATGGGAATAAAAGGCGGTGCGACAGGTGGAGGGTATTCACAAGTGTTGCCGATGGAAGACATTAATTTGCACTTTACAGGAGACTTACATGCGATTACGACCGCGAACAACTCCTTAGCTGCGCTTATTGACAACCATATTCACCAAGGAAATGAATTACGAATCGATACGCGCCGCATCGTTTGGAAGCGAGCAGTTGATTTAAATGACCGTGCACTACGTAAAGTCGTGGTCGGATTAGGTGGGCCGACGCAAGGCGTGCCACGCGAGGACGGATTCGATATTACCGTTGCCTCTGAAATCATGGCGGTGTTTTGCTTAGCAACCGATTTGCAAGATTTAAAAAGACGTTTAGCAAAAATGGTTGTGGCATATAACGTGGATCATCAACCTGTGACCGTAGCGGATCTTGGCGCCGAGGGAGCCCTCACACTTTTATTAAAAGATGCGCTAAAACCGAATTTAGTCCAAACGGTAGAACATGTACCTGCGCTTGTGCACGGCGGCCCGTTTGCCAATATCGCTCACGGATGCAATAGCGTTATCGCAACAAAAATGGCGCAAAAGCTTGGGGACTATGTTGTGACAGAGGCGGGATTTGGTGCGGATTTAGGTGCGGAGAAATTTTTACATATTAAAGCGCGCACGGCAGAAATTGAACCATCAGCAGTTGTCATTGTGGCAACGGTTCGGGCGTTAAAAATGCACGGCGGGGTAGGGAAACAACAACTAGCGAGCGAAAATGTCGGAGCATTAAAAAAAGGACTAGCCAATTTAGAGAAACATATTGAAACGATTCAAGCGTTTGGTTTGCCGTTTGTCGTTGCTATTAACCGTTTTATTACGGATACAAATAAAGAAATTCAAGCATTAACGACATTTTGTGAAGAAAAAGAATATCCTGTATCGTTAACGGAAGTATGGGAAAAAGGTGGGGATGGCGGAATTGATTTAGCTCATAAAGTATTAGAAGTAATCGAAAATACAAAAAGCACGTACACTCCGTTATACGAATTAGATGAACCGATTACGGATAAAATCCAAAAAATTGCCCGCATTGTTTATGGCGCAAACGACGTTTCTTTTTCTGACAAGGCGAAAAAGCAAATCGAACAATTTACATCGTTTGGGTGGGACAAGCTCCCGATTTGCATGGCAAAGACGCAATATTCGCTTTCCGATGACCCAACAAAGCTTGGCCGCCCGACCGATTTCACGATCACAGTGCGCGAATTAAAACCATCGATTGGCGCTGGATTTCTCGTCGCCTTAACAGGGGATGTCATGACGATGCCAGGCTTGCCGAAACAACCAGCAGCGCTTCAGATGGATATCGACGAACATGGAAACGCACGCGGACTTTTCTAAGTGAGCAATAAGGTAGCGTCTCATCTGTGTGATGAGGCGCTTTTTATGAGTAAACAAAAAAATTGAAATGTTGGCAGAAGGTATTATAATGTAAGTATTCCATTTGTTTTATAGGGAGAGAGGAAAATGCAAGCAAGTGTTGAACAGCGTGCAAATATGCAAACTGTCGTGTATCCGATTTTAATTGCCATTAGTATTGGTCATTTGCTAAATGATGCGATGCAAGCTGTTGTTCCGGCTTTATTTCCGATTTTAGAGTCGTCAATGAAATTGTCCTATACACAAATTGGTTGGATTGCATTTACCCTGAACATGACTTCTTCTATTTTACAGCCGGTTGTCGGATTGTTTTCCGACCGCTATCCATCGCCGAGTTTTTTGCCGCTCGGCATGGGAGCGAGCATGTTAGGGATGATCGGGTTGGCGTTTGCGCCTAATTTTTTCTTTGTTCTATTATCCGTTTTATTTATCGGATTAGGCTCAGCTGTATTTCACCCAGAAGGTTCGCGTGTCGTTTATTTTGCTGCACAGGCGAAAAGAGGATTCGCTCAATCCATTTACCAACTTGGTGGCAATACAGGGAATGCCCTTGCACCGTTATTTACAGCGCTCATTTTTGTTCCATTTGGTCAAAAGGGAGCAGGTTGGTTTGTC
The DNA here is from genome assembly GCF_001996285.1 of Anoxybacillus kestanbolensis. Classification (NCBI taxonomy): domain Bacteria; kingdom Bacillati; phylum Bacillota; class Bacilli; order Caryophanales; family Anoxybacillaceae; genus Anoxybacillus; species Anoxybacillus kestanbolensis. The sequence goes on from NZ_MQAD01000005.1 coordinate 30,701, forward strand.
ATTGTTGCAGCCATTGGAATGTTCATTTTATTTTGGGTGTCGAAGTGGTATGCTGTTCAATTGCATCAAGTGAACAAACACCGGAAGGAAACGATGGGAGAAAAGAAACAAATAAGTCAAAAGATTATATTTGCACTTATCCTCCTAGTTCTTTTAGTATTTGCACGCTCATGGTATTATGCAGGAATTTCGAATTACTATCAGTTTTACTTAATGAAGTATTACGGTATTTCTATTCGTCAAGCGCAGCTTTATTTATTTGTTTTTATGATTGCTGGAGCGATCGGTACCGTTTTTGGCGGTCCGCTTGCTGATCGATTTGGGAGACGAAATTTAATTTTTGCATCCACGCTCGGTACGGCACCGTTTGCGCTCATTTTGCCATATGTGCCACTTCATTTTGTTTTGCCAATTATTTTTGTCACGGGTTTTATTTTATCGTCTAGTTTCGCTACTTTTGTTGTTTATGCGCAAGAATTGCTTCCAGGAAATGTCGGGATGGCATCGGGATTAATTGTGGGTCTCGCATTTGGAATGGGAGCGCTTGGAGCGGTTGCACTCGGAAAAATTGCAGACGTGTATACGCTAAAAACACTTATGGTTATGTGTAGCTTTCTTCCTTTGTTTGGCGTGTTGACATTTTGGTTGCCGAAAGAAGCATAGTGGCAAGCGGGAAGCTTGCCACTATACTGATGCTCGTTCAATCAAACGAACGGGCATTTTTTCTTTTTTCGGTTCTGTCTTTTCGTTTATGAAATGGTTGTATATCATCTGGAAAGCTTTTTTTCCCATGAGCGAAAGAGGTAGCTCAATTGTCGTGATATGCAACGCTTCTGAAATAGGATGGTTATCAAAACTAACGATAGCTAAATCGTTTGGAACATGTAATCCATACGTTTTTCCCCATAAAACAATTCCTGCAGCAACTTGATCGCTAGCAACGAGTAGAGCGGTTGGCTTTTCCTCGAGAGAAAGAATAGTAGATACAATTCGCTTCCCGTCATTCATATGCAAACAATGATGAAACATCCAATTAGGACGAATCGGGGCATGTATGCGTTGAAGCGCATCTTTGTAGGCCGCCATCCGCTTTTGGCTATTGATGCTCGTTGGTCGACTAAGACAATATCCGATTTTTGAATGTCCTTTTTTTATTAAATAATCCATTCCAAGCGCAAAGGCATGGTAATGGTCGATGTATACGGAAAACAGATGCGGCTCTGATGTATCTTCACATAAAACGATTGGACCATCATCTGCATAGGATGCAATGGTTTCGAGACGAATGGTATGCGAACAAATAATGAGACCATCCATTTGCTTGACACGCAACATTTCAAGTGCTTCTTGTTCTTTATGTATATCATAGTTTGTTTGAAAAAAGAGAAGATGGTATCCGTATCGCAATGCTTCTTCGGAAATTCCCTCTACAATCATACTGAAGTATGGGTGATTGATGGTCGGTAACATCACTCCAACAATATTCGTTTTTCCTTTTGATAAGTGAACAGCATTAATATTTTTTTTGTAATTTAATTCATGAATGACGTCCCATACGGCTTTTCGCTTTTCTTCCTTAACATATGGATAACCATTAAGAACACGTGAGACAGTTGAAACAGAAACGCCTGCACGTTTTGCGATTTCACGAATATTTGCCATATTTTCACCTACTTTTGACGACATATAGTTATATTTTACTTCTTTTTTGATGGAGGTGTAAAAGGTTTCATATTTCAGGAGGATTTTAGTCAGAATGATGTTGGATTGACAGAAATCGAGTGGCATAATGATGAAAAAAGTCTTTTTCAAAAGAAGATCAGCTTGCCCGTTTTCATGGGCAAGCTGGCAACTACGGTAAATCAATGAGCATAAAACGGCTGTTTGTTTTTGCGGTGATATGCAATGTTGTTATATCTGTTATACGCGCAGCATCGCGACGTTGTAACATTGTATCATCATTTAATACGAGTTCTCCTTCAATAACAAACAAATATATTCGACGTCCTTCTTGTTGTTGGAATGTAACGTGCTGGTTATTTTCTAAATCGGATAAATACATCGTTATATCTTGATGAATGTAGGCAACTTCATTTCCGGCCTGTGTTTTCGAAACAATAGGTAATAAACGATTTTTCATTTTTTCAATATCATATGAAACTTGTTCATATGACGGGGTAAGACCGCGTGCTTCAGGTAGAAACCAAAGTTGTAGCAGATTGACTTCTTCTGTAGCAGATGGATTCATTTCTGAATGTACAATACCTGTTCCAGCTGTCATTCGTTGTACTTCACCGAACGAAATGATGCGATGATTGCCTAGATTATCGCGATGTTCGAGCTGTCCCTTTAAGACGACTGTCACAATCTCCATTTCTTGATGAGGGTGAGCTCCAAAACCACGTTGTGGCGCGATGATATCATCGTTAAATACGCGCAATGGGCCAAAGTTCATATTGTTTCGATCAAAATATTCAGCAAATGAAAAACTAAAATAACTTTGCAACCAACCGTGGTTTGATTCAAATCGTTCATGTGCAGGATATACGTGAATCATGGTGTGCCTCCTTATTTTATAAGTGCATCAATTGAGTAGTCGCCTGCGCCGATAAGAGCAATGCCGATCACAACAACAATCAAAATAAAGTTGTACTCAAAGCCATTTTGAGTGACCCAAAATCCGTTCGGAGCGTGCACTTTTACGATAGCGACGACCATTGTAGCAGCGATCAACAAAGCTGCAAATGGGGTGAACAACCCTAGGGCAAACAATAATCCACCGACGAATTCAGCTAATCCAGCGATTAAAGCCATAGTCACTCCAGGTTTTAGTCCGATCGATTCAAACCATCCTCCCGTTCCTTTTAAGCCATATCCTCCGAACCATCCGAACAACTTTTGCGCGCCATGACCGACAAAAGTTAAACCGACAGCGAGACGGATAAGTAAAATACCAATGTGCATCATAATCATTTCTCCTTTCATATATCTTGATTTCAAGATAAAAGTTGTGCGATAGGCCTTTAAAAAGGCGCTAATGAAAGACCTATCTTTTTGAGCAAGTGAATCGCCATTTCTTTTTCATCTGTGGACAAAGATTGGAAAATCTCCAACATTTTTTGTGCGTGCTGCGGGAAAATGTGATCCATTAGTGCTTTTCCTTCTTCAGTAATAACAGCGTACGTAATGCGGCGGTCCTTTTCACAATGTTGCCGGACGATATATCCTTTTTCTTCGAGTTTGTCGATGACGTATGTCATGCTTCCACTTGTAAGCAAAATTTTATCACCGATTTGTTGGATCGGCTGCGCTCCTTTATGATACAGCAAATCGAGCACACCAAACTCCGTTGGGTTTAGTCCGTAACGTTGAATGTCATGTTTTACATGTTCCGACACCGCTTTATGTGCTCTAGAAAGGACAATGAATAGTTTTAATGATAATGTTTGATCGTTTTGGCTCATGTGCATCAACCTTTATCTTGATTTCAAGATAATTATAAACTTACGAAAAGTAAGTTGTCAATATAGTTGTTTTTATGGATATCGTATAAGGTGCTAGTTCAGCCATACGCTTTCGACTAGCACCGATGATTCCTTATTTACTTTCGTCAAGAATGCGCGGAAATAAAATATTATTCTCAAGATGAATATGAGTGAATAGATCTTCCTCTAGCGTTTCAAGCCGATTGTAAACTAGTCGATACGTTCCACATGCATCAAAAGGTGGTGTAAAATCGTTCGTGATTTTGCGAATTTCTTTAATGATATCTCCTGCCGTATCGTGTTCGGTAACAAGTTCTTCAATAACTTCTCTCATCGCTTGTTCATTTTCTTTTGTCGGATATTGTTCGAATTGGATGATTAATGGAAATGCTTTTGTTTCTTCTTTCATTAAATGTTGTTCTAGTTCGGTTTTTAGCTCATTGAACAGCTTATGCACTTCAACTAAGTGTGGTTGTGTGGGACCATGAACGCGTGCCACTTTTGTTACATATGGGCTAAGTTGTGGTAATTCTTCCATTAAAAAATGATGATGTTTTTGAACAATATGCTCGATTAAATTTGTATAGGAAGCCTCCATCCAGTTTTTTTCTACCTTTTCGAGCGATTTTTCATACAGTGATTGTAGCTCGCTTAAAATTGTTTCTATATCTAATTGTTTTTCAGCGAGCACTTCAGATAAGGAACGATTTCCACCACAACAAAAATCAATTTTATATGCTTTAAACAAATCGCTCGCTTTTGGGAACATCACCACAATTTCACCGACCGTCGATTGTGCATTGAATATATTTTCCATAATTTTCTCCTCCGAAATGTATTGATATTTACAATGTAATCATATCTTCTTTTTTGTCTGTTTGTTGTGATGCTCATCACATAATTCTTGTGATTTTGGAAAAAACTTTGACAAATAAACTGTTCATATTGAAAGTATAATAGTTTATGAATAAATTTCCATATACCTTCTCGGGCTTTGAGCGCCATATGATCCGGGTGTTTTCCATAAATTAGATAATGATAGATTGCTAAATCCCTGCTAGTCTTATAAGCGAGCAACGGACTAGGAGGGATAATATGAGGAAATTGCTAGCACTTGCTTCTGTCTTTGTAGCAGCTTTTTGTTTTTCAACAACTGAAGTGAATGCGCAAACGACAGTTCATTACGTAAAGCCAGGTGAAACGTTTTGGACGATTGCAAAAAGCTACAATGTTTCATTGCTTGAACTCCAACGAATAAATCAAAAACAATCGGACGTTTTGTTTGTTGGTGAAACATTGCGCATCCCGCAACCTATTTCTCAAGCTGATAAAGATTTATTGGCCCGTCTTGTTCATGCGGAAGCAAAAGGGGAACCATATGCAGGAAAAGTAGCGGTGGCAACTGTCGTTTTGAACCGTGTCGATCATCCGAATTTCCCGAATACGATTCGTCAAGTCATTTATGAACGTTCTGGGGGATATTATGCGTTTACTCCTGTACAAAATGGAGAGATTAACAAACCAGCAGATCGTGAAGCATATCGAGCGGTTGAAGAAGCCATTGCTTTTCGCGGTTTAGGAAGCGGATCATTATATTTTTACAATCCAAAAACGGCGAAAAGCGAATGGATCCGTTCACGTCAAGTGACAGTTGTTATTGGAAATCATGTATTTGCGAAATAAAAGGTTTGTTTCATATGATTGAAGCGAAAGGTGTCCCAGAAAGTTTTTGGGACACCTTTTTACTTTTTATTTTCTTTCAAACGTCCTTCGCGCTTTGCTGCTTCACGAAGTAAAAATTCGATATGAGCATTCACGCTTCGAAATTCATCTTGTGCCCAACGTTCGATGATTTCGTATAATTTTGGGTCGATTCGTAGCGGAAAGTTTTTTTTCTTTGTCATTTGTTGTTCACCGTTAGTATAAAGTTCCGGCATTAATAACAGGTTGGGCTCCGCGATCAGAAATGATCGCCACCATCAAATTATTAACCATATTCGCTTTTCTTTCTTCATCTAATTGTAAATGAGCCTCTTTGTCAAGTTGTTCAATCGCCATTTTTGCCATTGAAACTGCTCCTTCGACGATTTTTTGTCTTGCCGCTAAGATGGCAGCTGCTTGTTGTCGTTGTAACATGGCACTTGCGATTTCCGTTGAGTACGCCAAGTGTGTTAGACGTGCTTCAATGACTTCAACACCTGCAACATTCAATCTTTCTTGTAGTTCTTTTGCTAATACTTCTGAAACAATGTCGGCATTTCCACGAAGTGAAATATCTTCAGTTTCAAATGTGTCATATGGGTATTTTGTTGCGACGTGACGAATGGCTGTTTCACTCTGGATTTCAACGAATTGTTCATAGTGATCTACATCAAACATCGCCTTTGCTGAATCAACGACTTTAAAAACGACGACAGCTGCAATTTCAATCGGGTTTCCCTCAATGTCATTTACTTTTAGCTTTGCACTATTAAAGTTGCGAACACGTAACGAAACGGTTTTGCGAACGCTGAGGGGAACGGTTAGAAATAAGCCACTATCGCGAATAGTCCCGATATATTTTCCGAAAAAGATGACAACTTTTGCTTGATTAGGCTGAACCATTGTCATCCCTGTTGATAATAGGAAAGCAAGAAAAACAAACGAAAGCGGAAGTGCAAGTTCCATATTCATAAAAAATAGCCAAACAGCTCCTGTAAGCAACACGATGATAAAAAATAAAGCGAGAAAACCATTTACATACCATGCTCTTTTTTCTTTCATTTTTTCTCCTCCTCACATCACTTTAATATTTTTATGATATCATATTTTTCTATTATATGTAAATTTATTTTCTTTGACTAATCAGTCAAAATTCTATATAATGGAATTGACTTGTTGGTCAATGGTTAAATAGTGCCGAGGGAGGCGAAATAATGGGGATTGTCAATGTCAATCAATTAACGAAAATGTATAAAAACAACCGAGGGATTGACGGTGTTACATTTTCAATTGAAGAAGGAGAAATTTTTGGGTTTATTGGGCCAAATGGGGCAGGAAAAAGCACAACGATTCGCACGTTATTAAATTTTATTTATCCAACAAGCGGTAGTGCTACAATTTTCGGGAAAGATATTGTGAAAGATGCAAAAGAAATTCGGAGACATGTCGGTTATTTACCTTCTGAAGTGCATTACTATGACGATATGAAAGTAATCGACTTATTGACGTATTCGGCATCATTTTACAAAGTGTCAGATCGACGATTGAAACAATTAGCTGAACGTCTTGATTTAGATGTGCATAAAAAAATTGAAGATTTATCGTTTGGAAATCGAAAGAAAGTCGGTATCGTTCAGGCGCTTTTACACGAGCCAAAATTGCTAATTTTAGATGAACCAACAGGTGGATTAGATCCGCTCATGCAGCATACATTTTTTGAACTACTTTTGGAAGAACGAAAAAAAGGTGTAACGATTTTCTTCTCTTCACACATTCTTTCAGAAGTACAAAAGCTTTGCGACCGTGTAGCAATTATTAAGGAAGGAAAGTTAATTCAGGTGGAAACGGTTGAGCATTTAACGAAAAACCATTTGAAACACGTGACGGTCGTGTTTGAAGAAGGGCAACATATGACATTTGATTTGTCAGGTATTGTAAACAAAGAAGTGAAAGGCAATGAGATGACGATGTTATATAAAGGAGATATGAACGAACTCATTGCTCAGCTGCACAGTCTGCGCATCAAAGATGTGTCGATTAGCGAACCGTCTCTTGAAGATGTGTTTATGCACTATTACGAAAAGTGAGGGATGGACGATGTTTAAAAGAGAATGGCAACGAAACGCAAAATCATTGGTCATCTGGAGCGTTGTAATTGGCGGGCTCGTTCTTTTAACGTTAAGTATTTTTCCACAGTTTGCAGAGCAACAAAAAGAGGTCACAAAACTTCTTCAATCGTTGCCCCCAGCGATGATTAAAGCATTTGGAATGGATCAACTAAGCATTGGTGATTTAACTGGGTATTACGGTGTTCGTGTATATACGATGACGACGTTACTTGGTAGCGTCTACGCAGCGATGTTAGCTGCCAACATCGTCGCAAAAGAGGAGAATGATAAAACGATTGAATTTTTACTCGCTAAACCAGTAACAAGAAGTGAAATTTTAACAAAGAAATGGCTTGTTGTGGCGGTGAACATTCTTATTTTAAATGCGGTTTCTTTGCTTGTTAGTTTTATTGGTTTTCAAATGGCTAAAGAATACGATGTATCACTGAAGGCTGTTTATTTACTGACATTGGCAACAGTATTTCTTCACTTTACGTTTGCAGCTGTGGCGTTTTTATTATCAACGATAATGCGTAAAACGAGAAATGCATCATCATTTGCCCTCGGTCTTGTCTTTGTCACTTATTTTATGAATATGATGTCAAGTATTTCTGACGATTTATCGTTTTTAAAGTATGTGAGTCCGTTTAAATATGTCGATGCAGCACCGATTATTAACGAGCTTCAAATGGACTGGTTGTATACAGTTTTGATGATTGTAATCATGAGTGTAAGCATTATTGTAGCATATGTCATTTATCAAAAGAAGGATATCGTCACGTGAGGTGGTTTGATTGTACGAAGCGTTTGAAAGGCAACCGGAAGAAAAAAAGAAACTCATTATTCAAACCGTGATCGAAGAGTTTGTACAAAACGGATACGACAATGCATCAACGGATGTGATGACGAGTCGCGCTGGCATTTCAAAGGGATTGTTATTTCATTACTTTAAAAGTAAAAAAAACTTATATTTATATGTTGTTCATTATGCAAAACAGTTGTTGACTGAAAAGACGATGGAAGCAGTAAACGAAATAAGATGTAACGATTTCTTTGAACGAATAAAACAAATTGTGCTTATTAAACAACAAATATTTATGAAATATCCGAATGAAACACAACTAGTCATCGATGCAGTTGCTAATCCATCAAAAGCGGTAAAAAAAGAAATGGAGCAACTGCTTGCAAAACACTATGAAACATATGCAGAGGATTTTCAATTGCAACATATTTTTTTAAAAGACCTTCTTCACAAAGAAACATTACGTGATGATGTGTGTGTTGAGACGGTCGTGCGCATGACGATGTTGATCGTGGAACAATTATCAAATAAGTACATGCAACTGTATAAACATAAACAATATGATCCCATTCGACAAGGGGATTTGCTTGTACGGGAGTTAGAGGAATATGTGAATATTATAAAGTATGGAATTTACAAGTGAAGGCGGGGTTTTTCCCGCCTCATTTATTTGTAAGAAAATTATTGAAATTTTATGTTTTTATATGATATGATATTCTCAAGAAATTTGAAACTATGTTTCGTAATACGCAACAAAAAAGAAAGGGGAATAATGATGGGGGAATATGTACAAGTTGGACGTTTGCAAGTCGCTAAGTTGTTTTATGAATTTATCGTTGAAGAAGTATTGCCAAATAGCCAAGTAGATAAAGATAAATTTTGGAAAAACTTTGAGCAACTCATTAATGAGTTAACACCAAAAAATAAAGCGTTGCTTGCCAAACGCGATGAGCTGCAAGAAAAAATTCATGAATGGCATAAACAACATCGTTCGCAGTTCAATTTTGAACAATATAAATCGTTTTTACAGGAAATCGGCTATTTAGAGCCGGAAGTCGAGGACTTTGAAATTACGACAGAAAATGTCGATGATGAAATTGCTAAACAAGCGGGGCCACAACTTGTTGTTCCGGTTACAAACGCACGTTACGCGCTCAATGCAGCCAATGCCCGTTGGGGAAGTTTGTACGATGCGTTGTATGGAACAGATGTCATTAGTGAAGAAGATGGTGCAGAGCGCATAAAGGGATACAATCCGGTGCGCGGTGAGAAAGTCATTGCTTATGTGCGTGAATTTTTGGATGAAACGGTACCGCTTCGTGGGTATTCGCACAAAGATGCTGTGCAATACGCTGTCGTAAATGGTACATTAACTGTCACCGTAAAAGATGGACAAACGACAACGTTACAACATGAGGAAAAATTTGTCGGATATCAAGGTTCGCCAACACAACCATCCGCTATTTTATTAAAAAACAACGGCCTACATATTGAAATACAAATTGATCGTACTCATCCAATTGGACAGACGGATCCAGCAGGTATTAAGGACGTTTATTTAGAGTCAGCTTTAACAACGATTATGGATTGCGAAGATTCCGTTGCCGCAGTAGACGCGGAAGATAAAGTGCTTGTATATCGCAATTTGCTCGGCTTAGTTCGTGGTGACTTAACGGCGAGCTTTACAAAAGGAAACAAAACCGTTACGCGCGAATTAAATCCAGATCGTGTATATACAACGCCAAGCGGCGAAACGCTCAACTTGCCAGGACGCTCACTTATGTTTGTGCGCAACGTCGGACATTTAATGACAAACAATACAATTTTGCTTGAAAACGGAGAAGAAGTGTATGAAGGCATTTTAGATGCGGTTGTGACGACGTTAATTATGAAGCATTCGCTTCTTGGTAATGGAAAATACGTCAATTCAAGAAAAGGTTCCATTTATATTGTAAAGCCGAAAATGCACGGTTCAGAAGAAGTAGCATTTGCGAACGAATTATTTGATCGTGTGGAAGATATGCTCGGTCTTGAACGAAACACGATTAAAATTGGTGTAATGGATGAAGAACGACGGACAACGTTGAATTTAAAAAATTGTATTTATCAAGTAAGAGATCGAATTGTTTTTATTAATACAGGCTTTTTAGATCGCACAGGAGATGAAATTCATACGTCCATGGAAGCGGGTCCGATGATTCGGAAAAACGAAATGAAATCATCGACATGGCTGCAAGGCTATGAAAAATCAAACGTTAGTGTGGGATTGGCGACGGGCTTTCAAGGACGTGCTCAAATTGGTAAAGGCATGTGGGCAATGCCTGATATGATGGCCGAAATGTTAAAACAAAAAATTGCTCATCCGCAAGCAGGAGCGAATACAGCGTGGGTGCCGTCCCCAACAGCAGCGACGTTACATGCACTCCATTATCATAAGGTCGACGTATTTGCGGTGCAAGATGAGTTGAGAAAACATATAAAAAATTATCGTGACGACATATTACAAATTCCTGTCGCGATTCATCCACGATGGACACCAGAGGAAATTCAACAAGAGTTGGATAACAACGCACAAGGTATTCTCGGTTACGTCGTTCGTTGGATTGATCAAGGGATTGGGTGTTCGAAAGTACCGGATATTCATAACATCGGTCTCATGGAAGATCGTGCAACGTTGCGTATTTCAAGTCAACATATTGCCAACTGGTTGCATCATGGCATTTGTACGAAAGAACAAGTACTTGAAACGTTAAAGCGAATGGCGAAAGTTGTTGATGAACAAAATGCAGACGACCCAGCATATCGGCCGATGTCGGTTGATTATGACAACTCAGTTGCTTTCCAAGCTGCGTGCGATCTTGTTTTTAAAGGCTATGAGCAACCAAACGGCTATACGGAGCCAATCTTACATCGCCGCCGTTTAGAAGCAAAAGCAAAATATGCACATGTAAAACAATAGTAAGATGGAGGGCATTCTATACGAGTGCCCTCGTTATTATGTTAAAGGTGGGAAATGTAATGAGGGAAGATTCGTTTGTGAAATCAGTCAGCCGAGCATTGCAAATTGTCGATATGGTAAGCAACTATCGGCATGGCGTAGGGGTAACCGAAATTGCTAAGCAAATTGGCATTCATAAAAGCTCGGTGTATCGGTTATTATCAACGCTTGTTGAGCATGGGTATATTGAACAAGATGAAGAAACAGAGCGTTATAAACTTGGCTATAAATTTTTAGAAATGAGCTCGAAGTTGTTGGAATCGATTGATTTGCGTAAAGAAGCAAAGCCGTATTTACGTGAGTTAGAACAAATGACGAACGAAGTGGTGCATCTTGTTGTGTACGATCAAGGTGAGGTGATTTATATTGAAAAATTGGACGGAAATGAAACGTTGCGCATGCATTCGAAAGTTGGAAAGCGAGCACCGATGCATTGTACGGCTGTCGGGAAAGCGATTTTAGCGCACTTACCAAAGCACGTTGTCATGGACATTTTAGAAAGAAAAGGATTACCGCCACATACAGATTATACGATTACAGAGCGAGAGGTGTTGTTTCATGAACTTGAATGTGTTCGAAAACGCGGTTATGCGCTTGATTTAGAGGAAAACGAGTACGGCATCCGTTGTATAGCTGTGCCTATTTTTGATCACACAAAGCAAGTTGTTGCAGCAGTCAGTGTGTCTGGGCCGACGATTCGTATGACGGATGAACGACTAGAACAACTTCGCATACAAATGAAAGCGATTGGAAAACAAATTTCTGAGCGGCTTGGGTATATTGATAAATGACGTATACGTGCGGTCTCCAACTATAGTATAATAGTAAGAAAGCGAAGTTTAAGGAGGCCGTTATATGGCACAACGTGTTGTGAAAACAACCTACTTGCTTGGGCTTTTGTTTCTCGTTTCAGCACTTGTTTATTTTTTTGCTTCGAATTGGCCGGAGCTTGGACGGTTGACGAAAGTCGGGATTGGTGCTGGGTTTATGATTTTGTTTTATAGCCTGAGTGCCACGGTTTTTCGCCATCATTTTTTTAGTAAATGGTTGCTTATTTTTGGGGCGATTACGTTCGGGATTTGTGTTGCATTAATTGGGCAAGTGTATAATTCACACGCTGATAGCTTTTTGTTGTTTTTTATTTGGTTTATTCCTACTGCTATTTTGGCATGGCTTACTCGCGGTCGATTTCTCTCTATATTCAGCTTCGGATTGCTGCAGCTTACATTTTGGTTTTACTATTTTCCGTCTTCGTATCAAATCGAACGTGGAGAATGGTCATCGTTTTTCATTTTATTGCTTTTTGCTGTAATAAATGGAATGGTTGCACTTCTTGGACGCTCATCCATCTTGTCTGTTCTATCGTATTTCGCGATGCATAGTTGGCTATTTGTCGTATTTGTTCAAGGAATTTCCATGGATCGTTTTCATTTTTGGTCATACGCATATGCTGTTATTCTTGTGTTGTTTTTAATATATGTAAAAAAACAACCGTATTTTATATGTACTGTGTTGTTCACAGGTATGTTTTGGATCGTGCAATATTTTCGCTTTGTTGAACGGCACTTTGGTGGGAATTGGTATATATTTGGGCTTGTATTAGCTGCTATCATCGTTTATATAGGCATTTATGTACTTCGCTGGATGAAAAGGCGAAGCAACGGAAAAGTAGAAAAAGTTTTCCTTGTCGCTTTTCAAATCATTGTCACAGGGGTTGCTTCAGTTATTGCGATTGGAAGTATATTGCAATTATTATCGTTTTGGTTTGATGTGTTTTCTCCTTATTGGTTGTTTAGTATATCTGTTTTTTTATTTGTTGTTCCAGGATTGCTATGGAAAAGATGGAACGTTGTTGTTCGTTACACGTTGCTTGCGATTGGATATACGCTCGGTGCGTTTAGCGTAACAGAGGTTTCCTTTATCGTAATTAGTGTATATATCGCTGGATTATTTATTGTTGCGTGGCGTATGCCAGCAGGTGTGCGAACGATGACGAATATCGCTGTTTCGCTTTATGCTGCTATGATGATGCTTGATGAATGGAGCGACATTCGTTTCACGTTATTTGCTGTATTTGTTTTTTACGGCATTATTTATTGGGTTACAAAACATACGTATGAGCGACTCGTGTTCCTCATTTTTTCATTCACTTCGTTTCTGTTATTGACGAGTGCTGATTTAGTTGAGATGGATTGGATGTATGTTGTATGGAACGTACTGTTTCTTTGCTTTGTTGCCTTTGTTCTCTTTTTCCGTACAAATGAAAAGGAACAATCGATTGCTTGGTTATATACTTTTTTGTTTTTGATTCTAAAGTATTATGAGTGGGTTTGGAGTTTATTGCATAAATCCATGACGTTAGCGATTGTTGGGGTATGTTTATTGATCGTTGCTTCGACCGTACAAAAAAGAAAAGCGATTTCGTTTTCTTTTACAAAGCAAAAATGGTTGCCGCTTTTTGTTGTCATGATTTTGCAAAGTGCTTTTATCATCTATGTGACGTTTGATAAAGAACAACATCTTCAATATGGTCAACAAATTAAATTACAGCTTGAACCAATTGATCCACGTTCGCTTATCCAAGGGGATTATGTACGCCTTCAATACAATATTTCGACGATTGAAGGAGTGAATGAGTGGGGAAAAGTGCAAGTCATTTTACGAAAGGATGAAGCGGGAATTCATCGATTAGTTGGCATTTATTCATTAAATGGAAAAAAACGAAATGGGGATATGTATCAAGAAGGGGATGTATTAGTAAACGGAAATATATATGGAGATACGATCATTTATGGAATTGAAACGTATTTTGTCCCTGAAAAAACAGGGGGAGACATACAACAGCGCGCTCGCTTTGCATATGTACGCGTGAGTAAGACAGGAGATGCGTTGTTAGAGAAAGTGTCTGAACAATGAGCATAACACCGCCGCCTCGTATGAAGACGGCGGTGTTTTTGATAGTTCGCTTCAAAGCAGCAAGGAAATTTTACTTCCCGATAAACATTTGTGTCCAGTAATTCCCATTTCCATCAAATCCAACACCGATATGTGTAAAGTTTCGATTTAAAATGTTGGCGCGGTGTCCTGCGCTGTTCATCCATGCGTTGACAACCTCTTGTGGTGTCCGTTGCCCTTTTGCGATGTTTTCCCCTGCTGTCCGATAAGAAACGCCAAAATCGCGCATCATATCAAATGGGGAGCCATATGTTGGGCTTGTATGCGAGAAATAATTATTTTTTCGCATATCTTCCGATTTTTTCTGAGCGACAGAGCTAAGTTGGGCATCAGCACGTAAGGCTGGAAGTCCTGCCCGAGCACGTTCTCTATTTGTCAAATCAATGACTTGTTGTGCATATTGGCTAATACTTGTTGTCGGTGTTGTCTGTCTTGGTTGCTGCTGAGCTGGTTGTTGTGTTTGTCTGTTCGGTTGTGTTGGTGTTACTTGATTTGGACGTTGATACACATTCGGTGCTTGCGTATAAGGTCTTGGTTGCATATACATTCTTTGCTGTTCCATCAACGATCGTTCAATTTGTGTGCGCAGATTGGCTGCGTCTTTCGGATCGATTGGAACAAATTTATAACGAGCTTCTTGAATCAATATCGCTTTTGTATGAGGATATTGATCGCTAGACAGCGTTGTATGCAAAGCAGAAATGTTTGAACGATTGTTCATATCCATTGCGTTGTTACAGCCAACAATGGCAAGTAAACTTAAGGCGGCAATAGATTTTGTCAACTTTGCTATCATTTGCTCATCCCTCCTTGGCATATTTCATCGTCATGCACCGTTAGTTTTTACAGTGATGAGGCAAACTAAAGATGGGAATGGTTGAGAAATGTTTTTTCCTCTTTTTGTTTTTTAAAAATGACAAGATTGTGACAGACAAAATGATATTTACTTTAAATTGAACACAATCTGTAAGCGCTTTAATATAAAGCTATAGCAAGACCAAATAAACAAAGGAGGAGAAAACATGGAAGATCAAACAGGTTTTCGTGTGAAAGTGCAACGTTTTGGCAGTTATTTAAGCGGAATGATTATGCCAAACATTGGGGCATTTATTGCGTGGGGAATTATTACTGCATTATTCATCCCAACAGGTTGGTTGCCAAATGAAACATTCGCTAAATTAGTTGGCCCAATGATTACGTATTTATTGCCATTATTAATCGGTTATACAGGCGGAAAAATGATTTATGACGTTCGCGGTGGTGTCGTCGGTGCAACCGCAACGATGGGGGTTATTGTCGGTTCAGACATTCCAATGTTTTTAGGGGCCATGATCATGGGTCCACTTGGAGGATATGCAATCAAACAGTTTGACAAGCTATTCCACGGAAAAGTCAAACAAGGTTTTGAAATGTTAGTGAACAACTTTTCAGCAGGTATTATTGGCGGATTGCTCACATTAGTCGCTTTTAAAGGGATTGGTCCAATTGTTTTAGGATTGAACAAAACGTTAGCAGCAGGTGTAGAAACAATTGTTAACGCAAAGTTGTTACCTTTAGCAAACATTTTTATTGAGCCAGCAAAAGTATTATTTTTAAACAATGCCATCAACCACGGTATTTTAAGTCCGCTTGGTGTTGAGCAAGCAGCGAAAACAGGAAAATCGATTTTATTCCTACTTGAAACAAACCCAGGTCCAGGTCTTGGTATTTTACTTGCGTACTGGTTATTCGGAAAAGGAATGGCGAAACAATCAGCACCAGGTGCAGTCATCATTCATTTCCTTGGAGGAATTCACGAAATTTATTTCCCTTACATTTTAATGCGTCCAGTACTCATTTTAGCTGCAATTGCCGGTGGTGTGAGCGGAGTATTTACATTTACATTATTTAATGCAGGTCTTGTGGCTGTGCCATCGCCAGGAAGTATTTTCGCATTACTTGCTATGACACCGCGTGGTCATTACTTAGGCGTGCTTGCTGGGGTAGTCGTTGCGGCTGCTGTTTCTTTCTTAGTCGCATCTTTCTTCTTAAAAACATCGAAACAAGAAGAAGGTGATTTAGAACAAGCAACAGAACAAATGCAACAGCTGAAAGGGAAGAAAAGCAGTGTTGCTTCGGCATTAAATACAGCAGCACCAAAACAAGTGAAAAAAATTGTTTTTGCTTGTGATGCAGGAATGGGATCGAGTGCGATGGGTGCTTCCATTATGAGAAACAAAGTGCAAAAAGCTGGACTTGATATTGAAGTAACAAATACAGCAATTAATCAATTGCCAGCGGATGCAGATGTTGTAATAACACATCAAAACTTGACAGATCGTGCAAAAGAAAAGCTACCAAATGCATATCACGTATCTGTAGAGAACTTCTTAAATAGTCCGAAATATGATGAGTTAATCGACATGCTAAAAAAAGGTGAATAACGAACAAACGAAAAGGTAAGTGATTCGCTTACCTTTTCGTCTTATTTAAAAAATGTCAACATTCGAAATGACGAAAAAGTGCTTTCTATTTGTTGTGATACAAAAAAATTAGCGATAAAATTTTCTTGAAAAAACATATACTTTTTAAAATTTGTCAACAATCGTTGCTGGCCAAGGAGGTGGGTGTATGTATATATCAGCAAGAGAAAGAAAAATATTGGATTTTTTATTGTTGCATCCAAAAGGAGTTACAGTGGGGGAAATAGCTAAGCAATTAGATGTTAGTGAACGAACCGTTCATCGCGATTTAAAAGGTGTTGAACAAGTCATTGAAGCGTACGACTTACAACTAATCAAAAAAGCAGGTGTTGGAATTCAAATTGTCGGTGACGAAGACAAAAAGCATCAATTGCAAATGTATTTGTTCCGTTTATCACATACGGAATATACGCCAGAAGAGCGGCAAACGATGATTTTAATTGCTTTGTTAGAATCAGGTGAGCCTGTGAAATTAATTTCTCTTGCAAATGATTTAAACGTCACTGTCGCCACGATCAGCAACGATTTAGACAAAATTGAAGAAAAAGTGAAAAAACATAGTCTTTCCCTCGTTCGAAAAAGAGGGTATGGAGTAGAAATTTGCGGCTCTGAGGCGGCAAAGCGTAAAATGATGAGTGAACTGTTATTTGATCATTTCGATGAGTCGCAGTTTTTCTCTTTCATGAAAGAATCGATTCAAAAAAAATCAACGGATTTGGTCAATACAGTAACGGAAAAGCTACTCGGACTTGTTGACAAGAAAAAACTGTTTATGATTGAACGACAAATTGAAGCGATGAAAGATGATCTCCCATTTACGATTGCTGATAGTTCGTATATTGCGCTCGTCATTCACCTTGCGCTGGCGATTGAGCGCATTATGCAAGGGGAAGCGATTCATTTTGATGCCCAACATTTGCAAACCGTTAGCATGACAAAAGAGTATGAAACGGCAGAAAAAATCGCCAAAAGACTAGAGGAAGTGTTTCATCTTGTCATTCCTAAAGAAGAAATTGGTTACATTACGATGCATTTAATGGGTGCAAAATTACGGACTCGTCGCGGATATATGTTAGAGGAAGCGAGTTTAGAAATTGCAATGAAGACGCAAGAACTCATACGTTTTGTGAGCGAGCAAATAGGAGTCGATTTAACAGACGACTATTCGTTGTACGAAGATTTAATCGTTCATTTAAAGCCAGCTTTATATCGCATCCAGCATCATATGGGCATTACAAATCCGTTGCTTCATAAAATTATGGAAGATTATAGTGAATTGTTTCATGTTGTGCAACGAGGTGTGCGCTACGTATTCTCGGACATGACAGTACCTGAGGAAGAAGTTGGATATTTAGTTCTTCATTTTGCATCGGCGCTACTACGTGACAAGCAAGGAATTCGTGCGCTCGTTATTTGTTCAAGCGGAATCGGAACCGCGAAAATATTAGCCACTCGTTTAAAAAAAGAAATTCCAGATATTTCGCATATTGAACAAAAGTCTTTTTTTGATGTTCAACGTGTAGATGTGCATGAGTATGATTTAATCGTATCGACAGTCCCAATTCATACGTCGCAGCCATATTTTCTAGTTAATCCGATGTTGCCAGAAGAAGACGTTGCTACGATTCGCCAGTTTTTAAAAACGAAAGCGTTTTCTATCCGTTCTCAAAAAGTAAATTCATCGAAGAAAGGGATTGAAAACATTCGTTCGATTCATGTCGTGAGTGAGACGATTGTTCAGTTATTAAACGGCTTTTCTATGCGGGAGCTATCTTCTTACTCGCTTCAAGACGCATTGATGCATGCGTGCGCACATCTTGAGCAACATGGCGTGATTCGCAGCAAAGAGCGAGTCGTTGAAGAATTGCTACAACGCGAGCAAGTCGGTGGATTAGGAATTCCAAATACGACTTTAGCGCTGTATCACACACGGAGTGAAGATGTGTTACAACCATCTTTTACGATGTATACACTAACACACTCACAAACGATCATCGGTATGGATCAACAGCCGATGATGCTGAACCGTCTTTTGTTGTTGCTAGCACCAAAAAATGCACCAGATGATATGTTGCAAGTGCTTAGTCATGTTAGCTCGCTCATCATTAAAGATGAAGAAAGTATGGAATTGTTTTCAAAAGGAAGTAAAGAACAAATTTATGCGTTTTTCAGTGCACAATTAGAAAAATTTTTTTACGAACAAATTCAACAGCACAAGGAGTGAATGATCGTGACAGTATTGAAAAAAGAAAATATTGTACTAGGTGCAGACGTAAAAACGAAAGAAGAAGCGATTCGATTAGCAGGACGTATTTTAGTTGAGCAAGGATACGTAGAGGAGTTTTATATTGACAAAATGTTTGAACGAGAAGCGCTAACCTCAACATATATGGGGAATTTTGTAGCGATTCCGCACGGTACGGAAGATGCAAAAAAACTTGTGAAGCAAGCGGGTTTATCAATTGTTCAAGTGCCGAATGGAGTGGACTTTGGAGAAGGAAATGTTGCGAAAATTTTAATCGGCATCGCAGGGAAAGATAATGAGCATTTAGAAATTTTGTCGAAAGTTGCGATCGTATGTTCGGAAGAAGAAAACATTCAAAAGATGATTTCCGCAACGACAGAAGAAGAAATTTTGCAACTATTAAACGAGGTGAAATAATATGCTAGCTGTTCATTTTGGTGCTGGGAATATTGGGAGAGGATTTATTGGCAGTTTGTTGTCGCAATCAGGGTATAATGTTGTATTTGTTGATGTAAATGAAAAAATTGTACAAGCACTTCAACAAAAAGGTCAATATGAAGTGATCATCGCAGGAGAGACGACAGAAACACAAGTTGTTCGCAGCGTATCCGCGTTGCATAGTCAGCACCAGCAAAATGAAATTATTGATCAAATTGCGCGTGCAGATTTAGTGACGACAGCTGTTGGACCAAATATTTTACCTCTTATTTCACAGACGATTGCGGAAGGATTAAAAAAACGATTAACAGATCGACCTGTTCATATCATCGCTTGCGAAAATATGATCGGTGGTAGCGAACATTTAAAGACATACGTCTGGGAGCATCTATCAGAACAAGAACAAACATCTTTAGAAGATAAATGTGGATTTTTAAACTGTGCGGTTGATCGCATCGTTCCAAACCAAACTCATGAAGATCCGTTAACCGTTGTTGTTGAACCGTTTTTTGAATGGGTGATCGAGACGAAAGAAGTGATTGGAAATATTCCACACATTATTGGGGCGCATTTTGTTGATGATTTACAACCATACATCGAAAGAAAGCTGTTTACTGTCAATACAGGCCATGCGCTCGTTGCTTATTTAGGATACCGTAAAAAATATGAGACGATTCGTCAAGCGATGGAAGATCAAGATATTCTCGCAGACGTGACAAACGCGTTACGTGAATCAGGGCGAGTGCTTGTTCATCAATACGGTTGGAATGAAGCCGAGCATCAAGCATATATTGAAAAAATTGTTCAACGGTTCATCAATCCTTCTATGACAGATGAAGTGACACGAGTGGCTCGTTCGCCAATCCGTAAACTCGGACCGAACGATCGACTCATTCGACCAGCGCTGAAATATTACGAATGCTTTGGAGAAGTTCCTGCATCTTTAACAAAAGGAATTGCGGCGTTGTTGCTATTTGATTATGAAGGGGATGCTGAAGCAGTACAACTTCAACAAACGATCAAAGAAAGCGGAGTAGAGGGGGCGCTCGAAAAATATGCGAAGCTCCCGTCTAATCATCCGATTGTTGTAGAAGTGAAAAAACAAATGCTTTATATGTAGGGGCCATCTTTATAGATGGCTCTTTTTACTTGGACTTTTTTTCAAAAGAGTGCGAACGATTTCGGCGATGACTCCTACAATGATACCGAACGTTGAAATAACAAGAAAGGAAATAATGCTTGTCACATCGCTCCATCCCACGTTCATACGGGTAAACGAAATAAACAAGGCATAAGCGAATCCGATAGTAGAGAAAGAGGAACATATGATGACAAACGTTTTTTTACCGAAAAACCCACTTAATCCGATAATACATGATAAAATAAAGGCAGTGATTCCAAGGCCAATGAATTGCTTCAAGCCCAACTCTACACTAAGCAATAAACGAGATGCAATCAACACACAAAAAAAGAGAAAAAATAAAAAAGTGCCAACGCCGTACCACTGTTTCGATCCACTATTAGGAAGTTTCATCCTATTTCGCGCAGGAGACTCCCACTTCAACGACTAAAGGGAGTAAGTGGGTGAGGAATACGCGTTCCCCCTTTCTTTTGTGTATGAGATAATAAAGGCATGGAGAAAACCGTTAAATAAAGGCACTCCGATAACTGCTACTCGATGTATGGAGTTGGTTACAGTAGGCATGACCTGCATTGTTGGGTAGTTGTCAACCTGCCCCTTGATGCAACTCCAAGTCAAGGAAGGAGGACAAAGTCCGCTCGCACTTCTGGGGAGTTGCAAGCCCCCACTTCAAGCGTTAGCTAAGTGGGGGTAGTTGACTATCGCTGTCACTCCTTTGTTATTTTTTATTATACCGCACCGTTTATGTTGTTTAGTAGAGCGATGCAAAATTTCTCTTCTTGCCTATCGTTTTTGTTTACTTCATTGTTACAACAAACGTTAGAAGCAAAAAACATACGTGTGCACGTGCGCCTTGATCACGTGCCGTTACAGCTTGATTCGAAACAAATGATGCAAGTGTTGTATAATTTACTCTATAACAGCATCGAAGCCGTCGGAGAAGATGGCACAATTTGCCTATATTCTGATGTAGGTGAAACATACAACATGTACGTATACGACTCTGGAAGCGGAATTCCGAAAGATATGCACGAGACGATTTTTGAACCATTCATCACAACAAAGTCATCGGGGACAGGCTTGGGGCTGACGATCGTGAAACGAATTATTGAAAACCATGGTGGAACGATTGCACTTCACGACAGTTCAGAGAAAGGAACGACGTTTGTTATTAAGTTACCCGTTCGACGGTAGAAAGAGGTGTCCGTTACGGGCACCTTTTTTATTTCCATATAAAAGGAGGTTAAAAAATTTTTTACGCTCATTACAGCATTTTGTTGTTCTTTCGTCGGCTTATAACTCGCACACGTGTAAACGGATCTCTTGTGGAGCGAAATGTTCAAATTCAGGCTCGTGTAATCGGCTAATCCAAGGGATGATAAGTGGGTAAACGTTTGTAGCACCACGGGCTTGTGATACTTGCTCAGCCATTATAAAATTCAACTATCCACAACAAAAAAGAGGAGCGGGTATATGAGTGCGATTATGTTATTTTTACTAGCTGGTTTTGCCGAAATCGGCGGAGGGTATCTTGTATGGCTTTGGTTGCGAGAAGGGAAACCAACGATGTATGGAATTTTTGGGGGAATATGTTTAACATTATATGGTGTTATTGCAACGTTTCAGTCATTTCCATCGTTCGGGCGAGTGTACGCTGCATATGGTGGGATTTTTATTGTTTTATCACTACTATGGGGATGGTGGATAGATAAAAAAACGCCCGATATGTATGATTGGATTGGTGGGGCGATTTGTTTAATAGGGGTTGGGGTAATGTTATTAGCTCCACGTAGTTAAACTTTAGTTTAATAATAAGGTGCTATATTAATTTGTTAAAAAGTGGTAAAAAATAATTGACAGTCTTCGATTAGACTCTTACAATGATAATAGACGATTAGATTTTTAGAAAATTTGAAAAACAGGTGTTGATGTGTGTTGCTAAAGCAGGCAGGAGGAAGAATCGGTCGCAATGCGATTTTGCTCGCATTAATGGAAGAGGAAGAGGAACAAGCGGTGCTTGAGCACTTATCGTTATTGCAATGGCGCTACTGCAAAGGAAAAGTTGGAGCCATGGAACTGCAAAAAATTGTAGCCGCCATCGAAACAGCAGCAAAACGAAACGGTGTCGTAAACGGAGAGTTGTACCGTGAAATGCATGCTTTATATCACGCGGTTGTCGAAGCGATGCAAGGGGTTACAAGAGGTCAAGTAGAATTAGGTGATTTCATGCGAACGGTCGGTCTTCGCTTTGCGGTAGTGCGCGGCATGCCATATGAAAACGAAGCAGAAGGCGAATGGATTGCCGTTGCTTTGTACGGAACGATCGGGGCGCCGATTCGCGGGTTAGAGCATGAAACAATCGGATTAGGAATCAATCATATGTAGCCTATAGGTATTTAGTTCAGAAGGAGGCTATCCCACTAAATGGTGGTGTAGCCTCCTTCTTTATTTTATTAAAGGGATGGGGTGTGAGCGTGGTCATTTTAACAGGTCATACGTTGACGTTAGAACAAGTTAAGCGCGTGTTGTATCAAAAGGAAGCAGTCGTTTTATCCAAAGACAGTATAGACGTAGTCAAAAAAAGTAGAAAAGCAGTTGAGGATATCGTTGCTAATAAGAAAATTGTGTACGGGATTACAACAGGTTTTGGAAAGTTTAGCGATGTGTTTATTGAAGCAGACGATGTCGAAGAGCTACAGTGGAACTTAATTCATTCGCACGCTTGCGGAGTCGGTGAGCCGTTTCCCGAAATCGTATCGCGAGCGATGTTATTGTTGCGGGCAAATGCGCTTTTAAAAGGCTATTCGGGTGTTCGCCCCGTTGTCATTCAGCGGTTGGTTGATTTATTAAATGCGCATATTCATCCAGTCATTCCGCAACAAGGTTCTCTCGGTGCGAGCGGTGACTTAGCGCCCCTATCACATTTAACACTTGTTTTACTTGGTGAAGGGGAAGTGTTTTATTGCGGTCGACGTATGCCAGCACTCGCTGCGTTGACACAGGCAGGTATTGCGCCACTTTCATTAAAAGCGAAAGAAGGATTAGCTCTTATTAACGGTACACAAGCAATGACGGCAATGGGGGTTGTCGGTTATTTAGAAGCGGAACAGCTTGCGTATGAAAGTGAACTAATTGCCGCAGTAACGATGGAAGGGTTGCGTGGGATTGTTGATGCATTCGATGAGCGCGTGCATCTTGTGCGCGGCTACCGCCAACAAACAGAAGTAGCGAAACGTATCCGCTCATATTTAGCGGGAAGCAAGCTGACAACGGCACAAGGAGAATTGCGCGTTCAAGATGCCTACTCGCTTCGCTGCATTCCACAAGTGCATGGTGCGTCTTGGCAAGCACTTGATTATGTGAAAGAAAAGCTCGAAATTGAGATGAACGCGGCAACCGACAACCCGCTTATTTTCGATGATGGTGCGACCGTCATTTCTGGTGGGAACTTCCATGGTCAACCAATTGCTTTAGCGATGGATTTTATGAAAATTGCGGTAGCGGAATTGGCCAATATTTCGGAACGGCGCATTGAGCGGCTTGTCAATCCGCAATTAAACGATTTGCCACCGTTTCTAAGCCCAGCGCCAGGATTGCAGTCAGGGGCGATGATTATGCAATATGCGGCAGCGTCGCTTGTGTCCGAAAATAAAACGTTAGCGCATCCAGCCAGCGTCGATTCGATTCCGTCCTCTGCAAACCAAGAAGACCACGTTAGCATGGGAACGATCGCTTCCCGCCACGCCTATGCGATCATCCAAAACGCAAGGCGTGTATTGGCAATCGAATTAATTTGTGCGTTGCAGGCTGTCGAATACCGTGGCGTGGAACACATGGCGCCAAAGACGCGAGCTTTTTATGAAGCAGCGCGAAAAATCGTCCCATCGATTACAAAAGATCGCATTTTTGCGAAAGATATTGAAGCAGCAGCAAAATGGCTGAAGGATGTGGAATGGGATTTTTTTTCGCAAACGATGGAAACGGTAATTAATAGATGAAAGGGGATCGTACGATGAAACAGATTCAAGCGAAAAAAGGGTTGCAACTTGAATGCAAAGGGTGGGAACAAGAAGCAGTATTGCGCATGTTATACAACAATCTAGACCCAGAGGTGGCGGAAAAACCAGAAGAGCTAATTGTATATGGGGGCATTGGGAAAGCAGCACGAAATTGGGAAGCGTTTGATGCGATTGTTCGGACGTTGCGCACGTTAGAAAATGACGAAACGCTATTAATTCAATCCGGAAAACCAGTCGGTGTGTTTAAAACGCATGAACGGGCGCCGCGCGTGCTTTTATCCAACTCTGTCCTTGTGCCGAAATGGGCGACGTGGGAACATTTTCATGAGCTCGACAGAAAAGGGCTAATCATGTACGGGCAAATGACAGCGGGAAGCTGGATTTATATCGGCACCCAAGGCATTTTACAAGGAACGTACGAAACGTTTGCGGCGGTGGCGAAGCAACATTTTGGCGGAACGCTAAAAGGAACGATTACGCTTACTGCTGGGCTAGGCGGCATGGGCGGAGCACAGCCGTTAGCGGTAACGATGAATGAAGGAGTAGTCATTGCGGTAGAAGTCGATCCAAGCCGAATTCAAAAACGAATCGACACGAAATATTGCGACCGAATGACGCACTCGCTTGACGAGGCGCTTCATTGGGCACGAGAAGCAAAAGAAAGTGGGGAAGCGCTATCGATTGGGCTTGTTGGCAATGCCGCTGAAGTGCATCACGAATTGCTAAAACGTGGTGTGCCTATTGATATCGTGACTGACCAAACGTCTGCCCATGATCCGTTAAACGGTTATGTGCCAGAAGGATTGTCATTACAAGAAGCAACGGAATTACGAAAAAACAATCCAAACGAATACGTCCGCCGCTCGAAACAAAGCATGGCAAAACATGTGGAAGCAATGCTACAATTCCAAAAACGTGGGGCGATTGTATTTGACTACGGCAACAATATTCGCCAAGTTGCCAAAGACGAAGGAGTCGAAAATGCGTTTTCGTTCCCAGGGTTTGTTCCTGCCTATATTCGTCCGCTATTTTGCGAAGGAAAAGGACCGTTTCGTTGGGCAGCGCTATCCGGCGACCCAGAAGATATTTATCGCACCGATGCGCTCATTAAAGAGCTATTCCCAGAAAACGAGGCACTGTTACGCTGGATTGACATGGCGCAAAAGAAAGTGGCGTTTCAAGGGCTTCCTGCCCGCATTTGCTGGCTAGGTTATGGCGAGCGGGTAAAAATGGGGCTAGCAATCAACGAATTAGTACGTAAAGGCGAGTTGAAAGCACCAATCGTCATCGGGCGCGACCATTTAGATTGCGGTTCCGTCGCCTCGCCAAACCGCGAAACAGAAGCGATGAAAGACGGTAGCGATGCCGTTGGGGATTGGGCAGTGCTCAATGCACTCATTAACACGGCGGCTGGAGGGTCATGGATTTCGTTTCATCATGGCGGCGGGGTTGGCATGGGCTATTCGCTACATGCAGGAATGGTCGTTGTTGCCGATGGAACGGATTTAGCGAAAGAACGGCTCGAACGAGTGTTAACGACTGACCCGGGCATGGGGATTATTCGCCATGCGGATGCAGGCTATGAACGAGCGATTGAAGTAGCACAAAAAATGAACATTCACATCCCGATGTTAAGGGGGTAATTTGATGGACACACTGATTGTGAATATCGGGCAATTGTTAACGATGGAAGGGGACGGACCAGTAAAGGGGGAGCAGATGAAGACGCTCCCTTTGATGGAACAGGCAGCGATCGGAATAAAAGATGGGCGTGTGGCGTGGATTGGCAGCAATGCAGAAACGAAAACAATTTCTGCCAAACATATCATTGACGCAGAAGGGAAGCTTGTGACACCAGGGCTTGTTGATCCGCATACACACCTTGTATTTGCTGGCTCGCGCGAACATGAACTACCGCTAAAGCAGCAAGGTGTTCCGTATTTAGAGATTTTAAAGCGTGGTGGTGGTATTTTGTCGACCGTACGCGCGACGCGAGCAGCAAGCGAAGAAGAGCTGTACGAAAAAGCACGCGTTCATTTGGATCGCATGCTTTCGTACGGGGTGACAGCGGTCGAAGCAAAAAGTGGCTACGGATTAGACGAGGAAACAGAATGGAAACAATTGCGTGTGGCGAAGCGCCTACACCAAACGCACCCCGTAGAAGTTGTGTCAACATTTTTAGGCGCACACGCGATTCCTACAGAACATCAAAACCATCCGGATGATTTTTTACAGCAAATGGTCGACTTCATGGATGTCATTAAACAAGAGCAGCTTGCCGAGTTTGCCGACATTTTTTGTGAAACAGGTGTATTTACGGTCGAACAGTCACGCCTCTTTTTACAAAAAGCAAAAGAAAAAGGGTTTGCTGTTAAAATTCATGCTGATGAAATTGATTCGCTAGGTGGGACGGAGCTAGCGGTTGAAGTTGGAGCGGTAAGTGCCGATCATCTTGTTGGGGCATCTAGCGCAGGGATTTATCAACTTGCCCATTCAAACACCATCGCTGTATTGCTTCCTGGGACGTCTTTTTATTTAGGGAAAGGAAAGTATGCAAACGCACGGCAAATGATCGACGAAGGGGCAGCAGTGGCGCTTGCGACAGACTTTAACCCAGGTAGCTCGCCAACAGAAAATTTGCAATTCATTATGACGCTTGCTGCACTATATTTACGAATGACTTCAGAAGAAATTTGGCATGCGGTAACCGTCAATGCGGCATATGCGGTCAATCGCGGACAAGACGCAGGGCGAATTATGATCGGAAGAAAAGCGGACATCGTTCTATGGGATGCGCCGAATTATATGTACGTACCATACCATTACGGAATCAATCATGTCCGAATGGTTCTAAAAGAAGGGAAAGTGGTGAGCGAAAGGGGAAAAGGTGATGTTTCCGTATCTTAAAGAAGCAGGAAAAGCAACTTTTCAAGACCGCTATGTGAAAAAAGCGAACGAATTGCTCGTTCCGTGGGATGGAAAACAGGCGGGTAACATCGGTGTAATTGGTGTGCCGCTGTCTAAATCGTCGATTAGCCATTCGGGTGCGGCATTTGCTCCACAGGCGATTCGGCAAGCGTTGTCGTTTTATAGCACATACTCGATTGAAGCGGGAATTGATTTAGCGGACATCACGGTTACTGATTATGGCGATGTTGTGATGCATCCGACCGATATCGTTGAATCACAAAGACGCATTGCTGAAACGGTCGAACAAGTCGTTGCTTTATATCCCGAGTCGAAGTGGATTGCCCTCGGCGGCGACCACTCTATCACGTTTCCAGTTGTTAGCGGCTGGCAAAAGCAAAAAGGAAAAATTGGCATGATCCAGTTCGATGCCCATCACGATTTACGCAACTTAGAAGACGGGGGACCAACAAACGGTACGCCATTTCGTCGGTTAATCGAAGCGGGTGTTATTGATGGCAGTCAACTTGTGCAAATTGGGTTGCGTGACTTTGCGAATAGCCGCGCGTATACGGAATACGGAAAACAACGTGGAGTGACGATGTATACGGTCGAAGAGGTGTATCGCCTCGGCATTCAAACGATTATCGAAAAAAGTATGCAGATGTTATCGGACGTGGACGCGGTATATGTATCGGTCGATATGGATGTGCTTGACCAAGCATTTGCCCCTGGGTGTCCAGCGATTGGGCCAGGTGGGATGGATAGCCGCACGCTGTTGCAAGCCATTTTGCTACTTGCTCGCTATGATAAGGTGCAGGCAATGGACATTGTCGAAATCGACCCGACAATTGATTTTCGCCAAATGACAAGCCGACTAGCGGCGTGGTTTATTTTACAGTTTTTAAAAGAGAAAAAGGAGGGTGACTTTTAGGTCATCCTTTTTTATGTTAAACAGATCGACAAAAAGCGGCTCCGTTTGTATGATTGGAATGAAAGCAAACCCATTTGAAAGGAGAGCAGTGAATGCCTTTAACATACGATCAAATTGTCCAAATTTGCAAGAAAATAAATGACAAACATATGCCCAATGGCCAAGCATTTGTTGATGCAGTTGATATGTGGTTAGAACGATATACCGGGGAGAACGGGAAACAATTCATGTTCCTAGCCTTTAAACAATTGCTTTTTCTTGTTGATGAACATATTCGTGAGATTGAGCGAAAGGTAAACATTCGTTCAACTTGCGCAAAAGGGTGTGCGTATTGTTGCTATTTTCCAATCATTACAACGAGAGCAGAAGCAAAATGGATCATGATGAAAATCGCTGAACTACCTAAACGGGAGCAGGAGTGGATTCATGAACATATTCAATGGTATGGTGAACATTATGCTGAAAAAATAAAACGAGTAAACATGTTAGATTTTACAGAAGATCATCACTTCAAAGAAACATATATGAAGGAACAATTGCCATGTATATTTTTAAATCGCCAAACAAATACATGTTTGATTTATGAAGTAAGGCCAATACCATGTCGTACGTATTTAAACTACTGTTCTCCGAATGTATGTGCTGAATCATATTTGCCTGATGAGCCATTTAGTTATGAATTTTTATACGAGTTTTATATCGAAGCGCTTCACGATTTCATTCAAACGTTTGTTTATGAAGGAGAAGATGTTGGGATCGATTATCCAGACGACTTGTTTGACATGGACTATTTGTTTCGTTTTTTCGTGGATGAAAAGAAATAAACCTAGCACTAATCGAGGCGCTAGGCATTGTTACTCAAATTAATTGTTCATACACTTCATTTAAATGATAAACACGAATATTGTCTTGTTCTTCCTTTGCATACTTCATTTCTTGACGTAGCATGCGATCTAAAAAGGCGACTTCTTTTGGTGATAAGTCGCGGACGAATTGTTCTTCACTTTTGTATGGTTTACTTATTAGTTTTTTATATAAATGCATGGCTACCGTGTGATGACGGTCAGCGTAGTTTGCTAACGCTTCGCGTAAATAAGCTAACGTTTGATTCAACTCGCCCACCTCCTTAACAGTAGGGTGGGCGATTTTGTCATGAAATATGTGTCGCTATACGAAAATCTCTTGTAAAATAGGGTCTTCATCAAGCAGTTGAACGGCTCGTTTTCGATATGTTTCGTCGTGAATGTACGTATAGCGGTTTGGTTTTATGGTTGGTGCCATGTGGATTGCTTGACGATATTCCTCTTTGTTCAACTGTAATGTTTTGACGTAATCGAAAAATCCAGTACGTGTAAACACTTTTGTGATACGTTCAGCCCGATGTTGTTGAACATGTGCCATGATATATGTGGCGATTCCTACTTGAATGCCATGCATATGTGGCGACGGGCTGATTTTGTCAAGTGCATGGGAGATTAGGTGTTCAGATCCGCTAATCGGTGCACTATTTCCGCTAATCACAGTAGAAATGCCGCCCATTGTTAACGAACTAATTAATTCTTTTAGAAAAATAGGATGTTTAATATTTTGCATTGGTGTACGGATAAAGCTGTTGACTGTTTTTTTGCTAATCATCGCTGCAAAAGCGTTTACCCGACTGACGCCGTGATTTTGTTCAAATTCCCAGTCATATAACGCTGTAATGTTCGACATTAAATCGCCTACTCCTGCTAAAATAAAACGATCAGGAGCTTGCTGAATGATATGTAAACCAGCCAAAATGCCGAACGGTACTTTAGCGGGAACGGTTGTTTTTTTACCATTGACAAGTAACGAGCAGTTTGTGCTTGCAAAACCGTCATTTGACGCAGATGTTGGTATGCTAAGAAACGGCACTTGTCGTAAAAATGCCATATATTTGCCGCAGTCAATGACTGCCCCGCCGCCCATTGCTATCATCACATCGCAGTGGGGGAGTTCAAACGCCCTTTTCATAATGTCTACGATATCAAGCTGTGGTGGTAAGCAAACGGTATGAACAACAGCAGATGAAATGGCTCGTTTCATCTCTTGCTCGTACGTTTGATAAGTGAAATCATCAAATAAGATAACAGCTTTGGAAAAACGATACGTTTTTATCAGTTCGTCTATGCGCCAAATGACACCTTCGCCAATTTCAAGAATAGATGGAATTGGGATGTTCATGTCAATACCCCTTTTTCTTGTAAATAACGTTCAACATCCGCAAATGTGTCCACAGGAACAAATGGAATTTGTTTTTCACGCAACAATGATTGTAAAGCTCCTTTGGCAAATGTCACGTCGGCTACTTTCGCTGCATGAACGTCTGGTTCACTATCGCCAATAAAGTAAACGGTTTTATACGTTTGTTTCAATGTACGAATGACGCTAGATTTATCGATGCCATACCGTTCGGAATAATGAATATGATTTGGATTAATGCGCATATGAATATTTTTATCATGATAATATCCTTCGTTAGAAAAAATATCGACGCCACGTATATCATATTTTTTGAAAATGTGTCGGATATAGTAATCAGTTCCGGCGCTTAATACATAAAAATCGCCTTCGCTCTGTTGAACGTGTTTAATAAAAGGTAAAACTGTTTCATCAATCGGGATGTGATGAATATCTTCAATGATTTTTTCTTCATCTTGATGAATGGATGTAAAAATAGTGTTTAAAAAGTCGATATCTTTTATTTTTCCAGCACGCCATTGTTCGAATAATCGTTTCCCTTCAGGAAAATATTTTTCAATAACAATCCAGTAAAAGTCTTTATGCGAAATCGTTCCGTCAAAATCAGAAACAAAAGCCCATTTGTTCATGAGATAACCTTCGTTTTTTTTTTTTTTGTATATGCATTCATCAAAGAAATTGAATCGCTTGGGCAACATCGTAGTCGCTTTGTTGTAATGAAGTAGGCTGCCCAAGAATCATTTTCGCAAGCTCTGCTCCAACATACGGTCCTGCAGTCAAGCCGGATGCGCCAAGCCCATTCGCCACGTAAAGGCCTTCGATTTGTGGGACGGCACCAAATATAGGTAAAAAGTTCGGTGCGTGGGGACGGAAGCCAACACGTGTTTCCACATGGGTCCAATCCGCTAAGTGAGGGGCAATAGTTAATGCTTTATGTAACACTTCGTATAATCCACCAGCAGTCACACGGCAGTCAATGCCAACACCGTCTTCATGCGTCGCGCCAACAACTATTTTCCCGTTTGGAAAGGCAAGTAAATATTGATTGTTTGGAGGCATGACGACAGGCCAATGATCCGTATGTTGTTCAAGATGTTGTAGATGCACGATCTGTGCTCGCTGTGGCGTGATGAGAAATTCAATACCTAGTGGCAAAAGTAACGATTTTGCCCAAACACCTGCTGTGACAACGACCGCATCCGCCTCGTAACGTTCATTCGCTACTGAGGCACCAATGACTCGGCCATTTTCATGCAAAAGTGTTGCATCACCTTTTATATATGTTGCCCCTAAGTGAGTGGCAGCATGAATGAGAGCGCGTCTCAAGGCACGTCCGTCTACACGGGCAGCTCCACTGACATATAGCGCTTCGTATTCATCACGTAACACAGGAAATCGAGTTTTTACTTCTTTTGAAGACAGCCGAGTGACTTCTCCTATTTCAGGAGCTTCCTCACGCCGCTTGAGTACGCGTTCTTCCATACTTCTCAATTTATCGAGATCATGATGTAAACAAATCGCTCCGACACGTTCATATCCCGTTTCGTAACCGTATGTTTGCAATTGTTCAATGAGGCAAGGGTAAAATGCGGCACCACCTTTCGCAAGTGCGTACCATTTTTTATTTCGCCGTTGTGACGTCCACGGGCAAATGATTCCTGCTGCTGCATTGGTTGCTTGTCCGTGATCTTCACGGTCGATAATCACAACCTCTACCTTTTCTTTTGCGAGATGAAAAGCAACAGAAGCGCCAACAATTCCAGCGCCAATGACGATATAACGATTCATTGTTCACACCTTTTCTTTTGTTGTTTTGTACCATTACAATAACATAAGACGACAAAAAAGCAAGGGAGCCCCTTGCTTTTTTAATAGAACCACTTCGCCATTTCATAATATAGCGGCATGCCGATTGTTAAGTTGAACGGAAATGTAAGCCCGAGCGCCATGCCAAGATAGATAGCCGGATTCGCTTCTGGCACCGATGCGCGCATCGCAGCTGGAGCTGCAATATATGAGGCGCTTGCGGCGAGTACGCTAAGTAAAATCGTTCCCCCGAAAGATAATCCTGAATAATAACCGATTACCACTCCTAAAAAGCCGTATACAGGAGGTAAAAGAATCCCTAATGCGAGCAGTTTGACCCCATATTTGCGTACAGCTGCAAGTTGTTTTCCTGCTGTTAGGCCCATGCCGAGTAGAAAGAGGACAAGAACGCTTGGATATAAATCAATGAACAACGGTTTCACAACCGTAAGCGCACGATCTCCACCGATTAGCCCAACAAGAAGGCTACCGACCATTAAAAAGACGCTTTTTCCGAATAGCCCTTCTTTAATGATCGGTCCGTATACCGATGTAGCTGAGAAGCGATATACCATTTCTTGTTTATATGAGCGACTTTCTAACAATTTCAATATGACAAGCGATACGATAATTGCCGGGCTCTCTAACAGAACGACAAATGCACTCATGTAACTTTCGTACGCAATATTTGCTTGTTCGACAAAAGCGAGTGCAGCACCGAATGTAACGATGCTAACTGAACCATATGTTGCGGCAATACCTGTTGCGTTTTTACGATCAATGCCAAGACGACGACAAACAGCAAACGTAATAATTGGGATGATGATACCAAGTGATAATGTTCCAACTAACGGGCGAACGAGTTCATGAAAAGAATGTTCCGCAAGTTCAATGCCACCTTTCATTCCGATTGCGATTAACAAATAGATGCTTAACGATTCATTTAATCCTGTTGGTAATTTTAAATCTGATTTGACGAGAGCAGCAATAATGCCGAGAATAAAAAATAAAATGGCGGGCGATGTTAAATTGTTGATAACCATTTCTTGCATCGTAATCCTCTCCTTTATGTTTCTTTTTTATATTCAACAAAAAAGCCGGAAACATTTTTCGATCGGATCGAAAAATATTTCCGGCTTATCTTTTACTGACCATAAGGGCCTTTAAAAGATCAACCTTGTATGTCAATTGGTTCTTGTAGTAAAAAGACAATCATTCGTTCTCCTGTTTTTGTGCTAATGTCTGTATGCATGCTTGTTACTTGCTTACCTGTTAGTGTATAGATCATTTCTTTTAGTTGCTCGCTACCTGATTCAATTAAATCTGCGCGAATGCGTTTAATCGACAACATCCCTTCTTTTGTTTCGCACAATACTTTTTCGGCAGGAGTTAAAATGCCTCTTAATTGCACGATCACCATATTTCGTAAAATATCTGTTTTCACAGAGAGTGGACCGCGGCCTAAATATTCTTTTTCCCATTGGGTGAGCGCGCGACTAATTTGATCTTCTAGTTCTCCTTTTGTTTTCACGTTGATCCCCCTTTAGAAACAAAAAACGGCATGCCTCACGTATAGATGAAGTGAAACATACCGATGTATTTTTAGCTTAACTCGCCTCAATGTTAACCCTTTCGTTTTCGCCATGTGGCCATGTCGAAAACGCTAAGGCAAAACAATAAAACGAGCTTGCTATCAATCGTTCGGTGCAACAATTTGTTTTTTATTTTATAAAGGTTTGAAAGTTATGTCAAGGGAAAAGATTGATGTCATACATGTATATGCCATGGTACAATAAAGGGAAAGGGTAGAGAGTGGGGGAGAAGGTTTGATACTGTATTTTATCGTAAATCCTTCAGCGAAAAATGAGAAATGTAAAAAAACATGGAAAAAAATTGAACGAACACTTCGGCATCACCATATTCGTTATCATGTTGTATTTACAAAAGCACAAGGAGACGGAACGAAGTTAGCGCAACAAATTGCAGAGCACACTCATGAGCCGTTTATATTAATTGCAGTTGGTGGAGATGGCACGATGCACGAAGTGATGAATGGTATCGCGATGTATGATCATGTCACTGTCGGGTACATACCAGCTGGGACAGGAAACGATTTTGCTCGTGGGATAAAACTCTCGATCACGTGGCGAAAAGCGCTTAGTCAAATGTTATCAAGTGTGGAAGGTATGCATGTCGATTCGTATGACATTGGGGCATTTAAAAGTGCAAAACAAGGTGTTTTTGTGAACAATGTTGGTTGTGGATTTGATGCACATATTTCAAGAAAAGTGAATGCGTCAAAATGGAAACAAATTTTAAATCGCTTGTACCTAGGAAAGTTTGTTTACGTTTTTTACTTATTAAAGGAAATGTTTTTATATAAACCGACCGTCATACAATTGACAGTTGATCAAAAACAATATACGTTTTCAAATGCGTGGCTTGTCACCGTTGCGAATCATCCGTATTATGGCGGTGGAATGAAGATTGCTCCATTTGCGCAGTCAAATGATCAACATTTGGATGTCGTTGTTGTCGATAATATATCACGTTTGAAATTACTCGCCTTATTTGTGACGGTTTTTTGGGGTGGTCATATAAAGATGAAAGAAGTACATACGTTTCGAGGGAAATATATTCATATTTGCAGCAACACGTCTCTTCCTCTCCATGCAGACGGCGAGCAAATTGGTGAAGGTGAGATTACGATTTCAGCAAACAAACAAATACGTGTGCTTAAGTAGCCCGCATAAGAAAAAAATAGTGAAAGGCTCTTGTTGTCGCTAAGAGCCTTTAATACTTGTTTTGTATATGCCGCAATATTTCATAGGCGTGATCGCCAAACAGTGCAAGTAGTTGCTCGAATATTGCATCTCGCTGCAGATCAAGCTCAATAATTTGTTTTGCTAAATCTATAGCTTTCTTTTCCATCGGCAATCTCCTTTCGAAGTTGTTCATATTTTTTTCGCAGTTCTGTTAGTGTCCAATGATGTATTTCTCCTTCTTCATGCAGTTTGTCGATATAAAATTGTTTTTGTTTCATCGTTATTTGCAGAAGGGTTCCCATTTCCTTTCCTCCTTCCGTCATTTATTTGATAATCATTATATCTCTTCTCTATGTTGTAAACAGCACTTTTGTTACTTTTCATAACATAAATAATAAGTTTTGTTACTTTTTATAACAAAATTCATTTCAATATTCATAAAATACAGTATATTAATGTTATAAAATATAACGTGCATGAGGGGGATGAGGATGGAATCGTATAAACATAAAAAAGTTATTTCAATTGGTATTGTTAGTGAGTTAACAGGTTTGTCACCGAGACAAATTCGGTATTATGAGGAGCGCCAACTTATTTTTCCTGATCGGTCAAAAGGGACGAGAAAGTATTCTTTCGCAGATGTTGAATGGCTCGTTGAGATTGCAAACAAACGAGAGGAAGGAGTGCAAACACGGGAAATTCGCTATGAAATGATGAAAGAAATTCGTGAAACGATGAGAAAAGGACAAATCAACGCTCATTTTCGTTCTCGCATGTAATTTTCTCTTTTCCATGTTATAATTGATGGTGGAAGGGGAATGGTCATGTTTATGGAGTTTTCATTCGATGTATTTACGTATGTATCGCTCTTCAGTATGTTCGTTGTGGCGATGACGTGCTATGTGAAGCGACAAGCGAATTACCCCGTCACTATTCAACGCTTCGTCACATACGATATGAACGGTTGCAAAAAGATGAGCGATGCATACACATATACGCCATTACACATACGTTTTGTCACGTTTCAACAACGTAAAATCCCGATAAACGAGCAGTCTTATGCGAGTGGTGAAGAAGGAAGGATGCTCCTTGTTTGCTTATCATAAAACAAACAAGGAGGAGCTATATCGTGAAAAAATGGACTATTTTTATTTTTTGTGTTGTTGTTAAGTGCATGCAATCGAAATGTACCGATTACAGAGCATAGTCAAGGTGTATGGGATCATTATTTTGTTTACCCAATGTCAAAGCTATTACTGATGCTTGGACACGCATTTCAAGAAAATTACGGGCTTGCAATTATTGCGTTGACGATTGTTGTCCGTTTTGGGTTGCTTCCGCTCATGATTAAACAATTTCGTACAAATATTGCGATGCAACGCATTCGTCCAGAAATGCAAAAACTGCAACAAAAATATAAAGGCACAGATATGGAGACACAACGAAAGCTACAACAAGAAATGATGCAACTATACCAAAAACATGGTGTCAATCCGATGAGCGGTTGCTTGCCGATTTTTATTCAAATGCCTATTTTCATGGCTCTATATTACGCGATTTCGCGTACAGAAGAAATTAAACTACATTCATTTTTATGGATGCAACTCGGTCATCGTGATCTATATTTCATTATGCCGATATTAGCAAGTTTAACGACATTTATTTCAATGCGTTTATCTCCATCTGCCACAACAACAGAAGTAGCGACACAAATGAAAATCATGTCATATATTATGCCTGTGATGATTTTTATGGGGGCAAGTTCTGTCCCTTCCGCTTTATCGCTATATTGGGTCGTTGGTGGATGTTTTTCGATTATTCAGTCGCTTGTGATGCGTGCGCAATGGAAGAAGCATCAAGTAGAAACTGCCAAATAACCTGCTCGCTAGCTGAGCAGGTTTCTTTTCGTCAAGGGGTGAAAAAATGAAAGTTATTATTGCTGAAAAACCTGATCAAGGGAAGACGCTTGCATCGATTTTTCAAACAAAAAAACGAGAAGGATATATTGAAATTTTACCGAATGAGCTGTTTCCGAAAGGTGCTTATATGACATGGGCAGTTGGACATTTATTTGAATTAGCTCCTCCGGAAACGTATGAAGCAAGTTGGAAGCGGTGGACACTTGATACGTTACCAATCATTCCAGATCGTTTTCAGTACGAGATTGATCGAAAAAAGGCGAAACAGTTTGCGATCATTAAACAATTGCTTCGTAAGCCAGAAGTGATTGAGATTATTCATGCTGGTGATGCAGGGAGAGAAGGAGAATTAATCATTCGAAACATTATTTACATGAGTGGTGTAAAAAAACCGATCAAACGGCTTTGGATCTCATCTTTAACACCGAAAGCTATTGAACAAGGATTTCGTCAGTTGTTGGATGAAAAACAGACACGTCCTTTATACGAGGAAGCGTATGCGCGAACATGTGCGGATTGGCTTGTCGGTATAAACGCCTCGAGGGTGTATACGATTTTATTGAAACAAAAGGGAATGAACGATGTCTTTTCCGTTGGACGTGTACAAACGCCAACGCTTGCTCTAATTGTGAGAAGAGAAAAAGAAATTGAACAGTTTCGCTCGGAGCCGTTTTGGGAAGTTGTTGCTACATTTGATGTGGACGGAAAACGATACGAAGGAAAGTGGTGGCACGAAAATGAGACGCGCACATACGATCGAGAGCTTGCTGAGAAAGTGAGCGCGTTTTGCAGACAAAAACAAGTAGAGGTAGCAGAAGTTACATGTGAGCGAAAAACATTTTTACCACCGCTTTTGTTTAATTTATCAACATTGCAGGCAGCGGCAAACAAGCGGTTTAAATATTCGCCGCAAAAAACATTAGATATACTACAAAAACTATATCAAAAGGGGTATGTATCGTATCCACGCTCCGATTCACAATATGTAACTAAAGGAGAAGCGGAAACATTTCCACATATCTTAAAACAACTTTCACAAAAGGAAGAGTATGCTCCTTATTTTCCACTCGTTCACGAATCGATTTTACATAATAAACGTTATGTAAACGAAAAGAAGGTAACAGATCATTATGCCATTATTCCAACTGAACAAGTGCCGAATTTGACAAAGTTAAGTCAGGATGAGCGAAATATTTACGACCTTGTCGTTCGGAGATTAATTGCTGCTCATAGTGAAGAAGCTATATTTGATTATACAACGATTGTAACCGTTGTCGATGGACGTGCTCGCTTTATTTCAAAAGGAAAGAAACAAATACAAGCAGGATGGCGGGACGTCCTTATGTCACAAGATGATGATGTACAACTTTTACCGAATGTACAAAGTGGAGAAAAAGGAATGGTATATGATGTGTATGTGAAAGAAGGAAAAACACAGCCGCCAAAGCGATATACAGAAGGCGAACTGATCACGTTAATGAAGACAGCAGGGAAGTTTTTAGATGACGAACAACTGGAGAAAGTATTAGCGAAAACAGAAGGACTTGGGACGGAAGCTACCCGCGCCTCCATTATTACAACGCTAAAACAGAGAAATTATATTGAGATAAAAAATAATCAAGTATATGTAACTGATAAAGGAAAAGTATTGATTGACGCAATCGGCCCGCACCTTTTGGCGTCTCCTGAAATGACAGCAAAATGGGAACAACGATTAAGTGAAATTGGCGAAGAAAAAGCATCGGCCACAGCATTTATGGAACAAGTGAAAAAATTGGCAGCGAAAATTGTGGCCGATGCGGTACAAGTGGCAAATCATTGGTCATTTGAAGGACTAGATACCACTTCGATTCAGCAGAAGAAAAAAACAACGATCGGAAAACATGTCGGGGTTTGCAAGCTTTGTGGGGGCTCGGTCATTGATAAAGGTTCGTTTTACGGTTGTGTCAACTATGCAAAAACAAAGTGCTCATTTACTATTTCAAAAACGATATTGGGCAAATCGATCTCACAAGCAAACGTCAAAAAATTATTAGCAGAAGGAAAAACGAGTGTTATCAAAGGGTTTAAAAAGGGAGAAAACACATTTAATGCTGCGGTTATATGGGATGAAAAAGAAAAACGTATATCGTTTTCGTTTGAAAAATAGGAGGCTTCCCTCCTATTTTTCAACTTCGCCTTTCCACTCATTCATACCGCCGGTCATATTATATATACTTGAGAAGCCTTCTTTTACTAGCAATTCGCTTGCTTGCGCTGAGCGATTACCGGAACGACAAACGACAATATACGTCTTGTTTTTGTTCAGTTCATCTACACGATCTGGAAGATGTTGTAAAGGTAATAAAATAGCTCCAGGAATATGACCGGAAGCATATTCCTCTTCTGTACGGACATCGAGCACAACAACGTCCTCTTTTTGCATCATTTGTGCAGCTTCATCGACAGAAATGTTTGTATAACGGTTTTGTGCACATCCGCTTATGATGAAAAGAAATGTAAATAAAAAAGAAAACCATTTTTGCATGAAATTATCGCCTCCGCATATAATCAAATACCCATATGTGTATTCTAGCTTATTTTTTCGATTTCTTCAAACGTTTCGACACCATTGTTATGTCTATATGTAGTACAATAGGAAGAAAGGTTTACATGGAAAGAAGGAGAGAGCATGTGCGGATCTATCATCGACTTGATTGGAAATACGCCCGTTGTTAAGCTCAATCGGGTTGTTTTTCGGGAGGGAGCAAGTGTATATATAAAGCTTGAGTCGTTCAATCCAGGTGGAAGTGTAAAAGATCGTGCAGCTAAACGAATGATTGAGCAGGCCGAGCGAGAGGGAAAAATTGTCCCTTTTCGAAGCACGATTATTGAACCAACATCAGGGAATACAGGAATTGGGTTAGCGATGGTATGCGCAGCGAAAGGTTATCGTTGCATCATCACGATGCCAGATAATGCGACAAAGGAACGGGTGAATTTATTAAAAGCATATGGTGCGGAAGTTCACTTAACCCCTGCAGCTTTGCGCATGCAAGGGGCGATTGATGAAGCATATCGGCTTGCGGAGAGTATTCCAAACAGCTTTATACCCATGCAGTTTGAAAATAAAGCAAATCCAGATGCTCACCGAATAAGTACAGCAGTTGAAATTGTAGAGGCATTTCCAGAAGGAATTGACGCGTTCGTGCTTACAGCAGGAACAGGGGGGACGGTAACAGGAACAGGGGAGGAGTTGAAGAAAACATTCCCTCATTTACGCATTTATGTTGTGGAACCATATGGGTCTCCCGTCCTTTCGGGTGGGCAACCGGGGCCGCATAAAATTCCAGGCACTGGACCAGGTTTTATTCCGCCTATTTTAAATCGCAAGGTGTATGATGATATTTTGCTTGTCAAAGATGAAGAAGCACAGATGATGGCGCGGCGATTAGCTGCAGAAGAGGGGATTTTAGTGGGGGCTTCAGCTGGGGCAGCTGCCTTTTGTGCGGTTCAAGTGGCGCGAACTCTCCCGAAAGACGCACGTGTGCTTTGTATGGCACCAGATACAGGAGAGCGATATTTGTCCTCCGATTTATTTAACGGATAAGAGAGAGAAAAATTGTCGAGGCTATGAAATAAAAAGGAGTGATTGTATGTTCCGAGAAGAAGTAAAAACAATAGGAGGTCTTCGTCTTCATGTCATTCCGACGAAAAAATATAAGACGAATACGCTCGTATTAAAGATGAAAGCGCCGTTATGTGAACGAGATGTAACGATGCGAGCTCTTATTCCGTATGTGTTACAAAACGCTACCGAGCGACATCCGTCGATGAAAGCGTTACGTACATATTTAGACGAACTATATGGTGCTACGTTACAAGTCGATTTAGCGAAAAAAGGGGAAAATCATATTATTACGATTCGAATGGATGTGGCAAACGAAA
This sequence comes from Anoxybacillus kestanbolensis, assembly GCF_001996285.1. Classification (NCBI taxonomy): domain Bacteria; kingdom Bacillati; phylum Bacillota; class Bacilli; order Caryophanales; family Anoxybacillaceae; genus Anoxybacillus; species Anoxybacillus kestanbolensis. The sequence continues at coordinate 71,536 of NZ_MQAD01000005.1, forward strand.
AATTTTTAGGCACCACATCTTCACTATTACGGGAAGCGTTGACCCTCTTTAGCGACATACTATTTCGCCCACTTACTGAACAAGGTGGATTTTCTGTTGCGATTGTTGAGCAAGAAAAACGGGCATTGAAACAAAAAATACAATCGTTGTTTGATGATAAAATGCGATACGCTCAACATCGACTCATCGAAGAGATGTATAAAGGTTCGCCTTATGCACTCGATGTTCACGGTAAACTGAGCGATATTGATACAATTGATGCTAAACGTTTATATAAACATTACGAACACATGCTGAAACACGATGAAATAGACTTATACATTGTCGGAGATGTGGCGTTAACGGACGTAGAACATGATGTTGTGGAACGTTTTCCGTTAGAAGCTCGTTCTTTACGTTCAACTGAAACGACAACGATAACAAAACGAACAAGCGTGCAAGAAGTTATAGAAAAACAACATGTGAAACAAGGAAAGCTACATCTTGGTTATCGAACAAATACGACATACAACGATGCAGATTACGATGCGTTACAAGTATGGAATGGGATCTTCGGTGGGTTTGCACATTCAAAATTGTTTATGAATGTGCGCGAAAAGGCAAGTTTAGCTTATTATGCAGCTTCGCGTATCGAAAGTCACCAAGGAATGATGATGGTCATGGCAGGAATTGAACCGAGCAATTATGAGCGTGCACTTGAAATTATTCATGCTCAGGCAGAGGCGATGCGTAACGGGCAATTTAGCGATGAGGAAATTATTCAAACAAAAGCAGTCATTCGTAATCAATTATTAGAAACGGTTGATACAGCGCGTGGAATGATTGAAATTTCTTATCATAACGTCATCGCGACGCGGCAACGTCCATTAGATGAGTGGTTAGAAGCGATTGAAAAAGTGACGTATGAGGATATTGTTCGTATAGGTGAAAAAATTGAATTAGATACAATTTATTTTTTAACAGAGAAGGAAGGTGAGAAAAAATGAAGATTATTCGCTACGATCAGTTGCAAGAACAATTATTTTATGAGCGATTAAACAACGGATTAGATGTTTACATTTTACCGAAAAAAGAATTCAATAAAACATATGCAACGTTTACGACAAAATACGGTTCGGTGGATAACTATTTTACTCCATATGGAAAAACGAGTATGAAAAAAGTGCCGGATGGCATCGCTCATTTTTTAGAGCATAAATTGTTCGAAAAAGAAGATGGCGATGTATTTCAAATATTTAGTAAGCAAGGGGCATCAGCGAACGCTTTTACATCTTTCACACGCACCGCCTATTTATTTTCGAGTACGACAAATGTAGAAAAAAACTTAGAAACTTTACTTGATTTTGTTCAAGAACCATACTTTACAGAGCAAACAGTCGAAAAGGAAAAAGGGATTATCGCTCAAGAAATTCGTATGTATGACGATAACCCGGATTGGCGTCTATATTTCGGAACAATTGAAAGCATGTATCACAATCATCCTGTAAAAATTGATATTGCAGGAACAGTGGAGTCGATTTCACATATTACGAAAGACTTATTGTATGAATGCTATGAAACGTTTTATCACCCGAGTAATATGTTGTTGTTTGTTACCGGTCCAGTTGATCCATTGACTATACTCGAACAAATTCGCACAAATCAAGCAAAAAAAACGTTCCGTTCGCCAACAGACATTGAGCGATTTCACCATGAAGAACCATCCCATGTCGCCCGTGAAAAACATGTCATTGAAATGAATGTACAGACATCTAAATGTCTCGTTGGTATAAAGGCGAAAAATGTATATACAAAAGGAAAAGAAAAATTAAAGCATGAATGCGCGATGGGATTATTGCTTGATCATTTGTTTGGAAAAAGTTCATCGCACTATGAGCGGCTATATCAACAAGGATTAATTGATGAAACATTTATGGTTGATTATACAGAAGAAAGTGATTTTGGGTTTGGTTTAATTGGTGGCGACACATTATACCCTGATCAATTAGCAGAAGAAATTCAACGCATTCTTGTGCAGTTTTCCGATATTGGTGATGAACAAGTGGAGCGGATGAAAAGAAAAAAAATTGGCTCGTTTTTACGATCGTTGAATTCGCTTGAGTATATTGCGAATCAATTTACTCGTTACGCATTCGACCAAATGAGTTTATTCGATGTTGTAGAGGCGTTACAATCATTGACATCGGATGATATAAAAGCGGTAGCCCGTGAATGTTTTGTACCCGAACAGTTTACGGTATGCCAAGTTGTTCCGAAAAGGTGAAATGTGATGAAATATGCTTTAGTTACAGGAGCGAGTGGAGGAATTGGACAGGAAATTGCCAGACAGCTCGCAAAAGATGGGTATGGATTGTATTTACATTACTACAAAAATGAACAATCTGTTCAATCTTTAATGAAGCAATTATCAACAGACATATATGCCATTCAGGCCGATTTATCTCATCCTTCTGGGGTCGATACGTTAGTGTCGTCTCTTTTTCATCCAATTGACGTGCTCGTTCATAATAGTGGAATGAGTACATATGGGCTGGTGACGGACATGACTGACGAACAAGTCGAGCGCATGGTACAGTTGCATGTGACAAGTCCGTTTTTATTGACGAAACGGTTGTTGCCCTCTATGATTCAGCGACGTCGCGGACAAATTGTTGTCATTTCATCGATCTGGGGACTCACAGGGGCGTCATGCGAAGTATTGTATTCGATGGTGAAGGGCGCGCAAAATACGTTCGTCAAAGCGTTAGCGAAAGAAGTTGCGCCAAGCCACATACGAGTAAATGCCATTGCTCCAGGAGCCATTGATACACCGATGCTTCAGGAGTTTACTGCAGAGGAGTTAGAAGCGTTAGCGAACGAGATTCCACTCGGGAGAATCGGGAAACCAGAAGATGTAGCTAAAGCGGTATCGTTTTTAATTTCTGACGATGCATCGTATATTACAGGACAAATTTTATCCGTCAATGGCGGTTGGTATTGTTAAGCAAGCATAATTTTTTGTTTCATAAGGCAAACTGTTCTTGAAACGAATTTCAAGGAGGTTTGCATATGTCTGTTCTTGATAATTTTGAGCAATGGAAAAGCTTTTTAGCTGATCGTCTTCATCAAGCGGAAGCGCAAGGGATGAACCAACAAGTCATTTCGGATATCGCTTATCAGATTGGCGACTACTTGGCAAAACAAGTCGATCCGAAAAACCCGGAAGAGCGTGTACTTGCTGATTTGTGGCACGTAGCAAATGAGCAAGAGCAACATGCAATAGCCAACATGATGATTAAACTTGTACAAAATAAGTAAGTAATATGGGCAAGCTGGTGACATTCGCCAGCTTGTTTTACTATGTTTATCTGTTCACAAAAAACGGTTGTCTGTCCTTTTCATTCTCGCATTCAGATGGTAAAATAAACATACATGCGTGTTTCGACAAAGCGTTGCTTTAGGATCGTATCGTGTAACGTAAAGGGGAGAAGGGGTATATGGAAAAGAAAGAATGGTATTTAGAATATGAAATACATATCAATCGTCCGGGATTGTTGGGGGATATTGCATCGCTACTTGGTATGTTGTCCATCAACATCATCACAATTAACGGAGTGGACGATTCACGTCGAGGGATGCTTTTGTTATGCAAAAGCCATGAGCAAATTGAACGGCTACAATCCATTTTGGCAACGATGGAAGATATCACGGTGACGAAGTTGCGCGAGCCGAAGCTACGCGACCGTCTCGCTGTTCGGCATGGGCGTTATATTCAGCGTGATGCCGATGATAAGAAAACGTTTCGGTTCGTTCGTGACGAATTAGGATTGCTTGTCGATTTTATGGCCGAGTTATTTAAACAAGAAGGTCACAAGTTAATTGGCATTCGTGGTATGCCGCGTGTTGGAAAAACGGAATCCATCGTAGCTGCGAGCGTATGTGCGAATAAACGTTGGCTATTTGTCTCATCTACGTTAATTAAGCAAACAGTCCGTAGCCAATTAATTGAAGATGAGTATAACGAAAATAATGTATTTATTGTTGATGGGATTGTATCAACACGTCGTTCAAACGAGCGACATTGGCAACTGATTCGTGAGTTAATGCGTTTGCCAGCAACGAAAGTGATTGAACATCCCGATATTTTTGTAAGGCATACGGAATATAAACTTGATGATTTTGATTATATTATTGAATTGCGTCATGATGCAGATGAGGAAATTACGTACGATCTTGTTGCCCAATCTTCTTTCTTCGGCAACGACGGTTTTTCGAATATCGACTTTTAAAGATGGAAGGTGTTTCCGTTGACAGAGTTAGGGAAGCGTTTAAAAGAAGCGAGAGAACAGCGCAATATGAGTTTAGATGATTTACAAGAAATCACTAAAATTCAAAAGCGATATTTGATCGCAATTGAACAAGGAAATTATGTGATTATGCCTGGGAAGTTTTATGTTCGCGCATTTATTCGTCAGTATGCTGAAGCGGTCGGCCTTGATCCCGAAGAGCTGTTTGAACAATACGCAAACGAAATTCCAAATGCCCAGCAAGAAGAACTTCCTGGCGAATTATCGCGTGTTAAATCGCGACAATTATCAGAACAAGGTGAAAAAGTACTGAATATCCTCCCCAAAATTTTAATCGGTATGTTAGCTGTTGGAGTAGCAGTTGTTCTATGGTTTTTCTTTCAAAACCGAACGATGGATGAACAACCGCAAGAGCAAGTGATAAATGAGGAGACAGAATTTGAGCAATCTGAGCAGGTGAACGAACAACAGCCTGAAAAACAAAATGAACAACAATCTGAAAAACAGAACGAACAACAACTAGAAAAAGAGCAAGAGCAACCATCGACAGCAATGATTAAAGTAGTAGACACGAACGGTCGAAAATCGACACTTGAAGTCACGGGGGAACAGTTGATCATTGACATTGCAACAAAGGGTGATGCGTGGATTGAAGTGAAAAACGGGAAAGGAAAAGCATTCACGCGCAAAATGATGTATGCTAATCAAGCTGAAACGTTCGATTTGACGAACGAAACAGAAGTTTTATTAGTCATCGGTCAAACATTAAATACAGAAGTGAAAATAAATGGACAAACACTTCAATACCCTGTTAATCCAAGTGATCACGTGCGTCAAGATATTACGATTGTTTATAAAAAACAATGATGTTGTATGACGTGTTGGAGGTTAGTACTGTGAATATACCGAATCAAATTACAATTGCACGAATGCTACTTATCCCTTTTTTCCTAATTTTCCTCTTGGCACCGATTGACCTAGGTATGATTCAAATCGGAACAGAGCAATTGCCGATGACACACGCTGTTGCTGCGCTTATTTTTATTATTGCATCAACAACAGACTGGATTGATGGATACTATGCACGAAAATATGGGTTAGTAACGAATTTAGGAAAATTTCTTGACCCGCTTGCAGATAAATTGCTTGTATCGGCTGCGCTCATTGCGCTCGTTCAATTGGATTTGGCGCCAGCGTGGATGGTCATTGTTATTATTAGTCGTGAATTTGCGGTAACCGGATTGAGGCTTGTGTTAGCAGGGGAAGGGGAAGTGGTGGCAGCGAACATGCTTGGAAAAATTAAAACGTGGACGCAAATTGTAGCGATCGCCGCCCTTCTTTTGCACAATCTTCCTTTCTCCCTGCTGTCGTTTCCGTTTGCGGACATTTCTTTATGGATTGCACTCATTTTCACAATCTGGTCAGGATGGGATTACTTTGTTAAAAATAAACACGCATTTCGTCATTCGAAGTAAATAAAAAGGGGATGGGAGAAGGATGAAAGCAGAAATTATCGCCGTTGGCTCGGAGCTTTTACTTGGCCAAATTGCAAATACAAATGCTCAATTTTTATCTCAACAATTAGCTGAAATAGGGATAGATGTATATTACCATACGGTTGTTGGAGATAATCCTCAAAGGCTTACACATGCGATTGAAGTAGCAAAGCAACGCTCGAATTTGATTATTTTTACGGGGGGACTTGGACCGACGAAAGATGATTTAACAAAAGAAACGATTGCAAAGATGTTAAATAAATCGCTCGTTTTAGACGAAGAAGCATGGCAATCCATTTGTGATTATTTTTCAAAAACAAATCGTCCGATGTCCCCAAACAATCGAAAACAGGCGCTTGTGTTAGAAGGAAGTCACGTGTTAAAAAATGAACATGGGATGGCTCCTGGAATGGCACTTGTTGTTGATCATGTGACGTATATGCTTCTTCCGGGGCCGCCAAAAGAAATGCAACCGATGTTCATGAAATATGGACGTCCTTTTTTATTGCAAAAGCGTCACGTTCGCGAAAAAATTGTTTCACGTGTTCTTCGCTTCTTTCATATCGGGGAATCACAGCTAGAAACAGAAATTGAAGATTTGATCGATGCGCAAACGAATCCAACGATTGCTCCACTTGCGTCTGACGGTGAAGTGACTCTCCGCTTGACAGCAAAGCATGAACGTGAAGAAGAAGCGAAGCGGCTGATTGACGAGGTAGAGGAAAATATTTTAGCGCGTGTTCGCCCTTATTTTTACGGTTACAATGATGAAACGTTGTTTAGCAAACTGTTAGCTACGTTAAAAGAAAAGGATAAGACACTTGCTGTTGCTGAAAGCTTAACGGGGGGGTTGTTTTTAAAGGAAATGACTGCTCTTCCGACAGCTTCTTCTGTCATAGCAGGAGGGGTTGTATGTTATACAAATGAAATAAAGGAAAATGTGCTTCATGTGCCGAAAGAAATATTACAAACAGAGGGGGCAGTGAGCGGGCGATGTGCACAATCGTTGGCGGAAAATGTTCGAAAACTTTGTCGAAGTGATATCGGTATAAGCTTTACAGGCGTCGCAGGACCGGACGATTTGGAAGGGAAGCCAGTAGGAACAGTATGGATAGGGATTGCCACAGAACGAGGGACAAAAACGTTTGCACTTACATTATCCGGTGATCGTCAAGCCGTTCGGATGCGTACTGCAAAATATGGTTGTTATTATTTACTACAATTGTTGCATTGATTTACGAACATCTATTCGTTTTTTTCTTGGCAAATAAACAGAAAACATGTATAGTAATAAGTAGCAGTCACTGCTTTATTTTTTGTAAGTATAAAGGAGGAGTTTCTTTGAACGATCGTCAAGCAGCATTAGAACAGGCGTTAAAGCAAATTGAGAAACAGTTTGGAAAAGGTTCTATTATGAAGCTAGGAGAGCAAACAGATCGTCAAATTTCGACTGTATCAAGCGGCTCTCTTGCACTTGATATTGCGCTTGGAGTAGGAGGATATCCGCGCGGGCGTATTATTGAAATTTATGGTCCAGAATCTTCGGGTAAAACGACAGTTGCCCTTCATGCGATTGCTGAAGTACAAAAGCAAGGTGGTCAAGCGGCGTTCATTGATGCAGAACACGCTTTAGATCCTGTTTACGCTGAAAAGTTAGGTGTTAATATTGATGAATTGTTGCTTTCACAGCCTGATACAGGAGAGCAAGCGTTAGAAATTGCTGAAGCGCTTGTGCGCAGTGGAGCGGTTGACATTATTGTTATTGACTCCGTTGCAGCCCTTGTTCCGAAAGCAGAAATTGAAGGGGAAATGGGCGATGCTCACGTTGGACTACAAGCACGGCTCATGTCCCAAGCGCTACGTAAATTATCAGGCGCCATCAACAAATCGAAAACGATCGCTATCTTTATTAACCAAATAAGGGAAAAAGTGGGGGTTATGTTCGGGAACCCCGAGACAACTCCTGGTGGTCGCGCATTGAAGTTTTATGCGTCTGTTCGTTTAGAAGTGCGTCGTGCTGAACAAATCAAGCAAGGTAACGACATGGTTGGAAATAAAACGAAAATTAAAGTCGTTAAAAATAAAGTGGCGCCACCATTTAAAACCGCAGATGTAGATATTATGTATGGGGAAGGGATTTCAAAAGAAGGCGAAATTATTGATATGGGTGCTGAACTCGACATCATCCAAAAAAGTGGTGCTTGGTATTCATACAAAGATGAGAGACTAGGACAAGGGCGAGAAAACGCGAAACAATTTTTAAAAGAAAATCCACATATCATGGAAGAAATTGCACGTGAAATTCGCCAACATTATGGCATTACGACAGGTGTATCGGCGCCACCTGTGCGTGAAGATGATTTAGACTTCTTAGAGTAAAAAGAGGCACGTTGTGTCTCTTTTTTTTTCTTTATTTTAGAAAATTCAACCATATGAAGCGCTTTCCCGGAATGACAAGCCTTGACAATATGGAAGGTCACCTTTAAAATGTACATGTATATTTGACAATTTTGAAGTGTATGTTGAATGGGTGCAATGTACATGCCGACATTGATGAAGTAACGAATTTATAGCAAGAGGAGGTGAGGATAATGGGTGAAACGATCATCTCCGCTTTGCTTGCCCTAGTCGTCGGTGCAGTTGTTGGCTTTTTTGTTCGTAAATCCATTGCCGAGGCAAAAATTGGCGGTGCACAAGCAGCTGCCAAGCAAATGATTGAAGAAGCGAAAAGAGAAGCAGACGCATTGAAAAAAGAGGCGCTCCTTGAAGCAAAGGATGAGATTCACAAACTTCGCGTGGAAGCAGAACGAGAAATTCGCGAACGAAGAAGTGAATTACAAAAACAGGAAAACCGCTTGTTACAAAAGGAGGAGAATCTCGATCGAAAGGACGAATCTTTAAACAAACGGGAAGCGTTGCTTGAGAAAAAAGAGAATTCTCTCAATGAAAGACAACAGCATATTGAAGAGATGGAAAGCAAAGTGGAAGAACTCGTTCGAAAGGAACAAGCAGAGCTTGAGCGTATTTCTAGCTTGACTCGTGAAGAAGCACGACAAATCATTTTAGATCGTGTAGAAAAAGAGCTTTCTCATGAAATCGCGCTCATGGTCAAAGAAGCAGAAGCGAAAGTAAAGGAAGAAGCCGATAAAAAAGCAAAAGAAATTTTATCGCTCGCTATTCAACGTTGTGCTGCTGACCATGTTGCCGAAACGACCGTATCTGTTGTAAACTTGCCAAATGACGAAATGAAAGGTCGGATTATTGGACGCGAAGGACGTAACATTCGTACGTTGGAAACGTTAACAGGTATTGATCTCATTATTGATGACACGCCGGAAGCAGTCATTTTATCAGGTTTTGATCCGATCCGTCGTGAAACGGCACGGATTGCGTTAGATAAACTTGTTCAAGACGGGCGCATTCATCCGGCGCGAATTGAAGAGATGGTTGAAAAAGCGCGAAGAGAAGTGGATGAACATATTCGTGAAGTGGGAGAACAAACAACGTTCGAAGTGGGTGTTCACGGGTTGCACCCGGATTTAATTAAAATTTTAGGCCGATTGAAATTCCGTACAAGCTATGGACAAAATGTTCTTAAACATTCGATGGAAGTTGCGTACTTAGCTGGTTTGATGGCAGCTGAGTTAGGGGAAGATGAAATGCTTGCAAGACGAGCAGGTCTTCTTCACGACATCGGAAAAGCTGTTGACCATGAAGTGGAAGGAAGCCATGTTGAAATTGGTGTAGAGCTCGCAACGAAATATAAAGAACACCCGGTCGTTATCAATAGCATTGCTTCCCATCATGGTGATACGGAGCCGACGTCTATTATCGCTGTGCTTGTTGCTGCTGCAGACGCATTATCTGCTGCTCGGCCAGGTGCCCGTAGCGAAACGTTAGAAAACTATATTCGTCGACTTGAAAAACTTGAAGAAATCGCTGAATCATATGAAGGTGTTGAAAAGTCGTATGCGATTCAGGCTGGACGCGAAATTCGCATTATGGTAAAGCCAGATATGATCGATGACTTGGAAGCGCATCGTTTGGCGCGTGACATTCGCAAGCGCATTGAAGAAGAGCTTGATTATCCAGGTCATATTAAAGTTACAGTAATCCGCGAAACGCGAGCTGTTGAATATGCAAAATAAAGCTACTCCTCGTTTGGAGTAGCTTTTCGTATTGATAAACGCTTCGTTTTGTGCGAAACTGAAAAATAGAAATCATGGGTATAGAAAGGGTAATATGATGAAACTATTATTTATCGGTGATGTCGTAGGACAACCGGGAAGAAAAATGGTTGATGAATACGTACCGAAGCTAAAAGCAAAATATAAACCACATGTGATTGTTGTCAACGGTGAAAATGCTGCTGGTGGGAAAGGGATAACAGAAAAAATATATCGGCGCTTTTTAGAGATAGGGGTGCATGCAGTAACCCTTGGGAATCATGCATGGGATAATCGTGAAATATTTGAGTTTATTGATCAAGCGAAAGTACTTGTTCGTCCAGGGAATTTTCCAGCAGGTACACCTGGAAAAGGAATTGTATTTATTCAAGTAGAGGGATATGAGGTTGCGGTCATCAGTTTGCAAGGAAGAACGTTTTTGCCAGCGATTGATTGCCCGTTTAAAAAAGCAGATGAATTAGTAGAGATGGCGGTCTCACGAACCCCTGTCATTCTTGTAGATTTTCATGCGGAAGCAACGAGTGAAAAACAAGCGATGGGATGGTATTTAGATGGGCGAGTAAGCGCTGTCGTTGGTACGCATACACACGTTCAAACAGCGGACTCTCGTATTTTGCCAAACGGCACCGGTTATATTACTGATGTCGGTATGACAGGTCCTTACGATGGCATTTTGGGTGTGGATCGTGAGGCAGTATTACGTAAATTTTTAACGGGCTTGCCGGTTCGTTTCGAAGTGACGACGGGGCGCGCGCAGTTGAATGCTGTGCTTATCGATATAGATGAAAAAAGCGGGAGAACGAAATCAATTCAACGAATTATGATTAATGATGACCACCCATATTTCGACTAGTCTCTCTTTTTAGATTTTTCTAAAAAATACATATAAATAGCAGGAATACGAGTGAACAGAGGTGAATATATAGTAAACAGTACGAATTTTTTACAAGCAATTGTTAGAAACAAGGAGGAGCTAGAAATGGAAATATTAAAAGTTTCAGCAAAGTCTAATCCTAATTCTGTAGCTGGTGCACTTGCTGGCGTGCTAAGAGAACGCGGTGCAGCTGAAATTCAGGCGATCGGTGCAGGTGCATTAAATCAAGCCGTGAAGGCAGTAGCGATCGCGCGAGGATTCGTAGCACCGAGCGGAGTCGATCTCATTTGTATTCCTGCGTTTACAGACATTCAAATTGATGGAGAAGAGCGGACAGCAATCAAACTTATTGTTGAACCGCGTTAATGCACATAAACCTGTTTGCTTGTATAGCAAACAGGTTATTTTTATCATATGCTACAGAGCGAATTTTCGTATGGAGGGGTCGTTGTGCGTATATTTGACGCTCATTGTGACGTTTTATATCAACTATTTTGTGACCAAGATGTATCGTTTGAGCGAAGCTCATCGCTACATGTCACGTACGATGGATTGCAGCAGGCGGGTGTAACAGTACAAGGATTTGCTATTTACATCCCAAAACACGTAAGGCCAGAATCGCGCTTTTTTGTAGCTTTAGAGATGATTGATTATTTTTATGAGAAAGTTGTGTCACAGCCAAATATGAAAGTGGTTCGTTCAAAAAAAGAAATCGATCAACTACAACCGAGTGAAATTGGAGCGATGCTTACGTTAGAAGGGTGTGAAGCCATTGGCGAAAGTTTAACGCAACTGCGCACACTTCTTCGCCTTGGTGTTCGTTCTGTTGGTTTAACATGGAATGACGCCAATATGGTAGCGGATGGAGCACTAGAGCAACGAGGAGGAGGTTTAACGAAATTCGGGAAAGAAGTTGTCCACTTATTGAACGAACAACAATGTTGGACAGACGTGTCACATTTAAGTGAACGAGCGTTTTGGGATGTCATTGAATTGGCTCATTATCCGATTGCTTCACATTCAAATGCGTATACGCTTTGCCCGCACCCACGCAATTTGCGCGATGACCAGATTCAAGCTTTGATTAAGAAAAATGGGGTGATCGGTGTGACATTCGTTCCGCAGTTTTTACGTCATGATACGCAAACGACAACAGTGACAGATGTATTGCGTCATGTCGACTATATTTGCTCGTTAGGCGGGGAAAACCATATCGGGTTTGGATCTGACTTCGATGGCATTTTTGAAACGGTTGACCAATTAGCTAATGTTTCGCATTATACCCATTTCATTAATGAATTGCTGAAGCATTTTAAAGAGGAACAAGTGAGAAAATTTTTGTTTTGTAATTTTTATGAGCGAATCCCGCAATAAAAAATTCGGAAGAAAAATTCACATTTTTGTAACAAATATGTTGCAATTTTTTTTCAATAGGGCTAGAATGAAAGCGTTTAGTAAATGAAATTTTTCAAAAAATTTATTAAGCGAAATGGTAGAGCTTTTTCTGGAAAAGTGCTACACTTATAATCGTACAATGTTACGTTACAATTGATGGAACTTTAAAGGGGTGTAAGACATGATTAGTCAACTTTCATGGAAAGTTGGAGGACAACAAGGGGAAGGTATTGAAAGTACGGGAGAAATATTCTCCATTGCGCTCAACCGACTAGGCTACTACTTATACGGTTATCGCCACTTTTCATCTCGTATTAAAGGTGGTCATACGAACAATAAAATTCGTGTTAGCACAACGCAAGTTCGTTCGATTGCCGATGATCTTGATATATTAGTAGCTTTTGACCAAGAAACAATTGATTTTAACTTTCACGAGTTACGTCAAGGTGGGATCGTCATTGCCGATGCAAAGTTTAATCCGACGATTCCGGATGAGTCAAGAGCTACGCTGTATGCGGTTCCATTTACAGATATTGCAACAGAATTAGGAACAGCATTAATGAAAAACATGGTGGCAGTCGGAGCTTCTAGCGCTGTACTCGGTCTCGATATTAGCGTATATGAAGGGGTCGTTCAGGAGATTTTCGGTCGCAAAGGCGAGCAGGTTGTTGCCAAAAACATGGAAGCGATCAGAGCGGGCGCTCAGTTTATGCGTGAACAACTTGGTGACAACATTCAACTCATGCAACTTGAGAAGGCGGACGGCAAAAAGAGAATGTTTATGATTGGAAACGATGCGATTGCGCTTGGTGCACTTGCGGGTGGCGCTCGTTTTATGGCAGCGTATCCAATTACCCCAGCGTCAGAGATCATGGAATACTTAATTAAGAAGCTTCCGCAATTTGGTGGTACAGTCATTCAAACAGAAGACGAAATTGCAGCTTGTACAATGGCTATTGGTGCGAACTATGCGGGTGTTCGCACGTTGACAGCTTCGGCCGGACCAGGTCTTTCGCTTATGATGGAAGCGATCGGATTAGCTGGAATTACAGAAACGCCAATTGTCATTGTTGATACGCAACGTGGTGGTCCGAGTACAGGTCTTCCGACGAAACAAGAACAGTCCGATTTGATGGCAATGATTTATGGAACACATGGAGAAATTCCGAAAGTAGTCATGGCGCCAAGTACTGTACAAGAAGCGTTTTACGATATGGTTGAAGCGTTTAACATTGCAGAAGAGTATCAATGTCCAGTCATCGTTTTAACAGACTTGCAACTTTCGTTAGGTAAACAAACAGTTGAGCCGCTAGAATACGATAAAATTGAAATTCGTCGTGGCAAACTTGTTACGGGAGAACTCCCTGAAATTCCAGACAAAGGTTGTTTTAAACGATATGAAGTGACGGAAGATGGCGTGTCACCGCGTGTATTACCAGGAATGAAAAACGGTATTCACCATGTGACGGGCGTTGAGCACGATGAAACAGGCCGTCCTTCTGAAGTAGCAGCGAACCGTATTGCACAAATGGATAAGCGTCTGCGCAAGTTGAAACATATTCAATTCCCGACACCAGTTCATAAACATGTGAAGCATGAAGAAGCCGATGTGTTAATCGTTGGGTTTAACTCAACGCGTGGAGCGATTGAGGAAGCGATGGAACGTCTAGAGCGAGATGGCATCAAGGTGAATCATGCTCACGTTCGTCTCATTCATCCGTTCCCAACGGAAGAAATGTTGCCACTTGTGCAATCAGCAAAAAAAGTTGTTGTTGTTGAAAATAATGCAACAGGACAACTTGCCAACATTTTAAAAATGAACGTTGGACATGCTGAGAAAGTATTTAACGTGTTGAAATATGATGGCAACCCGTTCTTACCGCACGAAGTTTATACAAAATGCAAGGAGTTGTTTTAAACATGGCGACATTTAAAGATTTCCGAAATAACATTAAACCGAACTGGTGTCCAGGTTGTGGTGACTTTTCTGTGCAAGCAGCTATTCAACGTGCGGCTGCCAACGTTGGACTTGAACCACATGAGCTTGTTGTTGTCTCTGGAATTGGTTGTTCTGGACGTATTTCTGGTTACATTAATTCGTATGGTTTTCATGGTGTTCACGGTCGGGCACTTCCAATTGCTCAAGGGGTAAAAATGGCCAATCGTGACTTGACTGTCATTGCTGCTGGTGGTGACGGAGATGGATTCGCGATCGGAATGGGGCACACGATCCATGCGATTCGTCGTAACATCGACATTACGTACATCGTTATGGATAACCAAATTTACGGTTTAACAAAAGGGCAAACATCGCCACGTAGTGAAGTCGGATTTAAGACGAAAAGTACACCACAAGGATCGGTTGAGCCAGCGTTGTCGATTATGGAGATGGCGTTAACAGCAGGGGCTACATTCGTCGCTCAAAGCTTTTCTAGTGATTTAAAAGAGTTGACGCAATTAATCGAAGAAGGCATAAAACATAAAGGATTCTCGCTCATTAACGTATTCAGCCCGTGCGTCACGTACAATAAAGTAAACACATATGATTGGTTTAAAGACAATTTAACGAGCTTGAGCTCCATTGAAGGATATGATCCATCTAACCGCGAAATGGCGATGCAAACGTTGATGAAACATAAAGGGCTTGTTACAGGGCTCATTTATCAAAATAAAGAGCGCAAATCATATCAAGATCTTGTGCCTGGTTATAGCGAAAAACCATTGGCAGAAGCAGATTTAGCAATGAGCAAGGAAAAATTTGATCAGCTTGTGGCTGAGTTTATGTAAGAAAAAAGAGGGTGGTGAAAGCCATCCTCTTTTTCATGGAAAAAACATTGTTTAAAAGTCCAGAAAATAATATACTATGTTAGTGTGCGTCTATGAACAAAAGAAAGGAGAATTATGATGAACGAAAAACAACGTTTACAGTACACAGCACAAATTGAAACAGATCATCCAACGGACAAAAAATCCGCTTTGGATGAAAATTTGCAACGTCTCAAGCAAAAAACGAGTCAAGACTATGAAAAATATTTTTCAACTGTATTTGTTCCTCCATCTTTAAAAGAAGCGAAAAAACGTGGAAAAGAGGAAGTGAAATATCATAAAGATTTCTCCATTCCAGAAGAGTTTCGTGGCATGGGGAACGGTCGTAAATTTTACATTCGTACGTACGGCTGTCAAATGAATGAACATGACACAGAAGTGATGGCTGGAATTTTTATGGCGCTCGGCTATGAACCAACGGATCGCCCAGAGGATGCCAACGTCATTTTGTTAAATACGTGTGCCATTCGTGAAAATGCAGAGAATAAAGTATTCGGAGAAATTGGACATTTAAAGCCACTCAAACAAAATAACCCGGATTTATTGCTTGGGGTATGCGGCTGTATGTCGCAAGAAGAATCAGTCGTCAATAAAATTTTGAAGCAATTCCAATACGTTGATATGATCTTTGGCACGCACAATATTCATCGTCTTCCGTATATTTTGAAAGAAGCCTATATGTCAAAAGAAATGGTTGTTGAAGTATGGTCAAAAGAAGGCGATGTCATCGAAAACTTGCCGAAAGTGCGCAAAGGAAATATTAAAGCGTGGGTTAATATTATGTACGGTTGCGATAAGTTTTGTACGTACTGTATCGTTCCGTATACACGCGGTAAAGAGCGTAGCCGTCGTCCAGAAGATATTATTCAAGAGGTACGTCACTTAGCTGCACAAGGGTATAAAGAAATTACGCTTTTAGGACAAAACGTGAATGCGTATGGAAAAGATTTTACTGATATGAAATATAGTCTTGGGGATTTAATGGACGAACTGCGCAAAATTGATATTCCGCGCATTCGCTTTACAACAAGCCATCCACGTGATTTTGATGATCGTTTAATCGAAGTGTTAGCAAAAGGTGGAAATTTAGTTGAGCACATTCACTTGCCTGTACAGTCGGGAAGTAGTGAAGTGTTAAAAATGATGGCGCGTAAATATACACGTGAACAATATTTAGAGCTTGTTCGTAAAATTAAAGAAGCCATTCCAGGTGTGGCGCTTACAACAGACATTATTGTCGGATTCCCGAATGAAACAGATGAGCAATTTGAAGAAACGTTGTCGCTCTATCGCGAAGTCGAATTTGATTCTGCATTTACGTTTATTTACTCGCCACGTGAGGGAACACCGGCAGCAAAAATGGTTGATAACGTGCCAATGGAAGTGAAAAAAGAACGTTTACAACGCTTAAACGCATTAGTAAACGAAATTTCTGCGAAAAAAATGAAGGAATATGAGGGACAAGTTGTCGAAGTATTAGTAGAAGGGGAAAGTAAAAATAACCCAGACGTTCTCGCTGGATACACACGTAAAAACAAGCTTGTGAACTTCGTTGGACCTAAGTCTGCGATCGGTCAACTTGTAAACGTGCGCATTACAGAAGCAAAAACATGGACATTAAATGGAGAAATGGTAGAAGAAACGATCGAGGTGAAATAACGTGGCGAAATATACAAAGGATGACATCGTCCAAAAAGCAAAAGAATTAGCTAAAATGATTGCTGAAACGGAAGAAGTAGAGATTTTTAAACAAGCAGAAGCCAAAATTCATGAAAATGAAAAAGTACGCACGATGATTGCTAAAATTAAATCGTTACAAAAACAAGCCGTAAACTTGCAACATTACGGAAAAGTTGAAGCGTTAAAAAAAGTAGAAGCAGAAATTGATGAGATTTACGAACAGCTATCAGACATTCCGATTGTAGAACAATTTAAACAATCGCAAGTAGAAATTAATGATTTGTTGCAGCTTGTTGCGTCCACGATTTCAAAGACGGTGACAGATGAAATTATTACATCGACAGGTGGCGATGTGTTACGAGGAGAAACGGGTGCCCAAGTGAAACATAGCCATTGCGGCCATTGCCATTAAAGAGTCCATTTCACATGGGCTCTTTTTTTATTTTTGTCACATATTTCGAACAAGTTGCATACAATGAACTATACGGAATGATTGTTTTTTTATGTACACTTTTAGTTTTTTCGTGCATAGGATAAAATGAACAATGCATTTTTGAGGAGGGTTTGTTTCATGTCCCAATACAGAGAAATTATTACAAAGGCAGTTGTTGGAAAAGGGAGAAAGTTTACGCAATCGACGCATACCGTTTCCGCGCAACATCGTCCAACGAGCGTGCTCGGTTGTTGGATTATTAATCATCGGTACGAAGCGAAAAAAGTGGATCGTAGTGTTGAAATTCATGGAAAGTATGATGTGAATGTTTGGTATTCGTACAACGATAATACAAAAACGGAAGTGCTCACAGAAACGGTATCTTATACCGATGTCATTCCGTTGAAGTATCGTAACGAAGAACTCATTAGCGAAGAACAAGAAGTGATTGCACGTGTTGTTCAGCAACCAAATTGTTTAGAATGTACGATTGCTTCAACTGGAAATAAGGTAACTGTGGAAGTAGAGCGAGAGTTCATCGCTGAGGTCATCGGGGAAACAAAAGTACGGATTGCGGTCGTTGATACATCATCTGAAGAAGTCGATGAGGATATTGAAGCTGAATTAGAACAGTTAGATGAAGAGCTTCTTCAAGAAGGAAGCAATAAAAACTAGGAAGTTTGTTCTTCCTAGTTTTTATTTTTTGTTATAATAATTGAAGTCAAGATTTCGGACGTTGGAGGAAAGGTCATGGCTTATACACCAATGATTCAGCAATATTTAGCAATTAAATCACAATATAAAGATGCCTTTTTATTTTTTCGTCTCGGTGATTTTTATGAGATGTTTTTTGAAGATGCGATTAAAGCATCACAAGAGCTAGAAATTACGCTTACTAGTCGTGACGGGGGCGGAGAAGAACGCGTGCCAATGTGCGGTGTACCTTATCATTCAGCCGCGATGTATATTGAACGTTTGATTGAGAAAGGATATAAAGTTGCGATTTGTGAACAAGTTGAAGACCCGAAAACTGCCAAAGGGGTTGTGCGACGCGAAGTCGTTCAACTCATTACCCCTGGAACAGTTATGGAAGGGAAGCAACTGGAAGACAAAGCAAATAACTATTTAGCTTCATTGACATCATTTGAGGATGGTACGTATGGATTTGCATATGCAGATTTAACGACTGGAGAAAGTCGTATGACGATGCTCCATGCATTTGAAGATGTGCTCAATGAAATTTATTCTATTGGCGCGAAAGAAATAGTCGTTCCAACAGCGTATCAAGAAAAATGGGAATTATTGCGAGAAAGATATGCTCTTACCATTTCGTATGAAGATGAAACAACCATTCCGCTTGATTGTACATCTATTGTTTCACATTTGAAACAAGAAAAATTACTCGTGACGTTTGGGAGATTATTAAATTATTTAGTAAAAACACAGAAGCGACATTTAGATCATTTACAGCCGGTCGAGCTGTACGAAGTCGATGCACATATGAAAATCGACATGTACTCTAAACGTAATTTAGAGTTGACGGAAACGATTCGGAGTAAAGGAAAAACAGGTTCTCTTTTTTGGCTTCTGGACGAAACGATGACTGCGATGGGTGGACGTCTACTTAAGCAATGGATTGATCGTCCGTTATTAGATCGTGAAAAAATTGAACAGCGATGGCATTTTGTTGAACAACTGTTGATCCATTATTTCGAGCGTCAAGAATTACGCGAATATCTTCGCAGTGTATATGATTTGGAGCGATTAGCTGGGCGTGTGGCGTTTGGAAATGTGAACGCGCGTGATTTAATTCAATTGAAAAAGTCGTTAAAACAAGTACCTTTCATTTCCTCACTTCTTATGCAAATTCAAGATGATCACGTTCAATCATTTGCAAAACATTTAGATGCATGTGAAGAACTTGTTCAATTGTTGGAAGAAGCAATTGAGGAAAACCCACCGCTTTCCGTGAGAGAGGGTGGCATCATTAAAGATGGTTATAACGAAACGTTAGATCGCTTCCGGGATGCTAGTCGTAATGGAAAGACATGGATTGCGCAATTGGAAGCAAAAGAGAGAGAAGTAACAGGAATTAAATCATTAAAGATTGGTTACAATCGCGTATTTGGATACTATATCGAAGTAACAAAAGCGAATCTACATTTATTGCCAGAGGGTCGATATGAACGTAAACAAACGTTAGCGAATGCTGAACGTTTTGTGACGAAAGAACTAAAAGAAAAAGAGGCACTAATTTTGGAAGCAGAAGAAAAAAGCATGGAACTTGAATACGAACTGTTTGTTTCTATACGTGAACAAGTGAAACAATATATTGTTCGTTTACAAAAATTAGCGAAATACATGAGCCAATTAGATGTTTTACAATGTTTTGCTACGGTTAGTGAAAAATATAATTATTGTAAACCGCAGTTTTCTTATGATCGCCGTCTTGTCGTTCGACAAGGACGACACCCCGTTGTAGAGAAAGTGTTAGGAGCAAATGTTTATGTTCCAAACGATTGTTATATGGATGCTGAACGAGAAATGTTGCTTATTACAGGTCCGAATATGTCTGGAAAAAGCACATATATGCGTCAAATCGCATTAACGGCGATCATGGCACAAATTGGTTGTTTTGTCCCGGCGGAGGAAGCGGTATTACCGATCTTTGATCAAGTATTTACGCGCATTGGAGCGGCTGACGATTTAGTTGCCGGGCAAAGTACGTTTATGGTAGAAATGCTTGAGGCGCGTCATGCAATCGTTCACGCAACACAAAACAGCCTCATCTTGTTTGATGAAATTGGTCGCGGAACATCCACATACGATGGGATGGCGCTTGCACAAGCGATGATTGAATATATTCATGATCGTATCGGCGCTAAAACGCTATTTAGTACCCACTATCATGAATTAACAGCACTTGAACAACAATTGCCGCGTTTAAAAAATGTGCATGTGAGTGCAGTTGAAGAAAATGGTAACGTTATCTTTTTGCATCAAATTAAAGAAGGTCCGGCGGATAAAAGTTACGGCATTCATGTCGCGCAATTAGCGAAGCTGCCGTTAGACTTAATTCAGCGGGCGGAGCAAATTTTGCGGGAATTTGAGACAAATGCAACACCGATCGTTAAAGAAAATAGAAAGCAGTTTGAGCAGTTAAGCATGTTTGAAGAACAACACGACGAAGGGCGCTCAAGTGCATCGAAAAAAGAAAAAGAAGTGATCAAGCGTATCCAATCTCTTAATTTGCTTGATATGACACCGTTAGAAGCAATGAATAAATTATACGAAATTCAAAAATTATTAAAGTGAAAGGAGGGAAAACGTGGGGAAAATTCGTAAGCTTGATGATGCGTTAGCGAATAAAATTGCGGCAGGGGAAGTTGTGGAGCGCCCGGCTTCTGTCGTGAAAGAACTTATTGAAAATGCGATTGATGCTCATAGCACGATTATTGAAGTGGAATTAGAAGAAGCGGGATTAGCGAAAATTCGTGTTGTTGACAATGGAGATGGTTTTGAGGAGGAAGATTGTTTTTTAGCGTTTGAACGACATGCAACAAGCAAAATTAAAGATGAGGCAGATTTGTTTCGCATTCGTACGCTCGGCTTTCGAGGAGAGGCGTTGCCTAGCATTGCTTCCGTTTCACATTTAGAATTGAAGACGAGTACCGGTGAAGGACCAGGGACGTGGCTCGTTTTAAAAGGCGGAGAACTTGTGCAGCATGGTCGGACAAGCAGTCGAAAAGGAACAGATATTACCGTTTCTCATTTATTTTTCAATACGCCAGCGCGTCTAAAATATATGAAAACCATTCATACGGAACTTGGTCATGTTGTTGATGTGATAAATCGTCTAGCGCTTGCACATCCGCATATTTCATTTCGGTTAACACATAACGGAAAACAACTGTTTTATACGAACGGAAATGGGGATGTAAGGCAAGTATTGGCAGCGATTTACGGATTGGATGTCGCCAAAAAAATGATTGCGATTCATGCGGAGACGCTCGATTTTACAATTGACGGTTACGTTGCTTTACCTGAGGTGACGCGTGCGTCTCGGAATTATATGACGACGATCGTAAATGGACGGTATATTAAAAACTATTCGTTATATAAAGCGATTGAAGAAGGATATCATACGCTTCTCCCAATTGGACGGCATCCGATTACCTTTTTAAATATTATGATGGATCCGCTTCTTATAGATGTGAATGTTCATCCAGCAAAATTGGAAGTGCGTTTTAGTAAAGAAGCCGAGTTAAACGAGCTTGTTCAACAAACGATTCGCCAATCATTTCAAAAAAAGACGTTAATTCCTGAGGTAACGGCACCGCGAGTAGAAAAAACGAAAGCAGAACAACAAACGTTTTCGTTTGAACATATCGTGAAAGAATCAAATACGATGTCACCACGTGTAACGGAGATATATCGTGATCAAGAAAAGAAAACAGAAGAGCGAATCGTGTTGGAGAAAAGTGACGAACGTGTTCGTGATCAAGATGTCAAGCCGCTTGATGTAGAATCCGTTGTTCCAAGCGAACATGTAACAGGAGAGATGGATCAAGAACGCATTCCGCCATTATATCCGATTGGCCAAATGCACGGGACGTATATCTTAGCTCAAAATGAAAACGGGCTATATATTATTGATCAACATGCTGCCCAAGAACGAATTAAATACGAATACTTTCGTGAAAAACTAGCAACCGTTACAAATGAATTACAGCCGTTGCTTATCCCATTGACGCTTACTTATTCATCAAGTGAGTATGTACTTATTGAAAGTTACCGTGATCAATTAGCTGCTTGTGGTGTGTTTTTAGAGCCGTTTGGTCATAACAGTTTTATTGTTCGTTCTCATCCCCAATGGTTTCCGAAAGGGGAAGAAGTAGCAATTATCGAGGAAATGATCAAGCAAGTATTAGAGATGAAAAAAGTGGATATGAAGCAACTAAGGGAAAAAGCTGCCATCATGATGAGTTGCAAACAGTCGATTAAAGCGAATCAATTTTTGCGTAACGATGAAATATTTGCGTTGCTCGAATCGTTGCGAAAAACGAGCGATCCGTTTACATGTCCGCACGGTCGCCCAATTATTATTCATTTTTCTACGTATGAATTAGAAAAAATGTTTAAACGCGTCATGTGAAAATGGATGTTTTTTCACATTTTTTCAAAATGAAATGATAAAATGCATATTGTTTGTCTATAATAGATGAATGTGAATTAGAATGGAAAGTAGTGGTATTTTATGGGAGAGAAAGTCGTTGTGTTAATCGGTCCAACGGCTGTAGGGAAAACGAAAATGAGTATACAATTGGCGAAACGCTTAAACGGGGAAATTATTAATGGCGATTCGATGCAAGTATATAAAGGATTGGATATTGGAACAGCTAAAATTCGTCAAGAAGAAACGGAAGGTATTCCACATCATTTATTAGATATAAAGGAGCCGCATGAATCTTTTTCTGTGGCAGAGTTTCAGACGCTTGCCCGTTCACTTATTAAAGATATAACGAAACGAGGAAAACTTCCGATCATCGTTGGTGGTACAGGGCTATATATCCAATCTGTTATTTACGATTATCAATTTTCAGACGCCCCTTCTAACGACTTGTATCGCCAGTCACTTGAACGTTGTTCACCTGATGAGTTGTATGAACAACTGAAACAAATTGATCCCTTAAGTGCAGAACGCATTCATCCGAATAACGTTCGTCGTGTCATTCGTGCGTTAGAAATTTATCATTGTACAGGAAAAACAATGACAGAATGGCTGAAAGAGCAAAAACGTCAGCTGGTATATAACGTAGCACTTATTGGATTGACAATGGAACGAGAGAAGCTATATGCACGTATTAATCAACGAGTAGATCAAATGATTGATCAAGGGTTGATTGAAGAAGTGAAACGATTATATAAACAAGGTTTACGTGACTGTCAAGCAATTCAGGCAATCGGCTATAAAGAGTTATATGCGTATTTTGACGGGATGCTTACGCTGAAAGAGGCAATCGAACAATTGAAACAAAACTCTCGTCGCTACGCAAAGCGTCAGTTCACATGGTTCCGAAATCAAATGCCTGTTCAATGGTTTGACATGACCGATGATACAATATTTGAAAGACGAGTGAGTGAAATTTTGCATTACATAGAAGGAAAGTTTCACTTTCAGTCGAATATGTAAACGTAATGTAGAGAGAAAAAGAGGAGGACGAAGCAATGAAAAACACGATAAACATTCAAGATCAGTTTTTAAACCAATTGCGGAAGGAAGAAACAACGGTTACTGTATTTTTGCTAAATGGATTTCAATTGCGTGGGTTAGTGAAAGGATTTGACAATTTCACAGTATTGTTAGAAGTGGATGGAAAACAACAATTAATTTATAAACATGCCATTTCCACATTTGCACCACAAAAAAACGTAAAAATTGAGATTGAGTAAGATATATCGCTCACCTATATCGGTGGGCGATTTTTTCGTTAGGCATTTGTCACGAAATGGGCGATGGTAGCGTATATTGATAAAAGAAGCAACGATGAAGGAGAGGTGACGTTGCCTTGTCAGAGTTGACGATGAAGCAAACAAAAAGTCAAATTAATATCGTGCTTAATGCGAAAAACGTTAATTATTTACCGAAAGAAGAAACACCGAATCGCATTGATTATCATCAACATGCAGTATTGAAAGAGATTCAGAAGGAACTAGATGAGTTAGTTGGACTAAGTGAAGTGAAAAAATTAATTAAAGAAATTTACGCATGGTTATACATTAATAAAGCACGTCAAGCAAATGGATTAAAGGGAAATAAACAGTCTCTTCACATGATTTTTAAAGGGAATCCCGGGACTGGGAAAACGACAGTTGCTCGTATTCTTGGTAAGTTATTTTTAGAAATGAATGTGTTATCTAAAGGACATTTTATTGAAGCAGAACGTGCGGATTTAGTTGGCGAATATATCGGTCATACCGCCAATAAAACACGTGACTTAATTAAGAAAGCACGTGGAGGTATTTTATTTATTGACGAAGCATACTCCCTTGCGCGTGGAGGGGAGAAAGATTTTGGAAAAGAAGCGATTGATACGTTAGTAAAAGGAATTGAAGATTTTTCTGATGACTTAGTCGTTATTTTAGCAGGATATCCAGCCGAAATGGACTATTTTTTATCTTTAAATCCAGGATTGCCGTCACGCTTTCCGTTAATACTTGAATTTCCTGACTATACAGCAGAGGAACTTGTACAAATTGCAAAACAAATGCTTCATATAAGAGAATACGAGCTTACTAATGAAGCAGAACGAAAGCTACGTGAACATATTGAGCAGCTATTAGCCGACGGATATCAAAGAAAATTTAGCAACGGCCGTTACATTCGAAATTTGATTGAAAAAGCAATTCGAAAACAAGCGGTACGTCTGTTGCACGAAGGGCGTTACGATAAAAAAGAATTAATGATTATACGTGAACGTGACCTAGTTGTTGAATGAATAGGAAAGGGGGCCTTTCCTATTTTTTTTATGTGAGTAAAGAAGGGTTTCTTTTTTATTTGTAGAATATAAATAATCTGAAAATAAAAAATATTATTTATATCGATATAAAAATATAAGGGAGGGATTGTTTTGTATTTAACGATTGGTGAAGTGTTCACACAGACGGTAAGAAAGTTCCCGAAAAAAGAAGCGCTCGTTGATGTTCGTACAGGCCTTCGCTACACGTACAAACAATGGGCAAAAGAAGTGGACAAACTTGCAAACGCTTTCTTAAAAGCGGGTGTGCGAAAAGGAGACCGTGTATCGACTGTGCTATTTAATACGGCAGAACTGGCGACTGCTTTTTTTGCGTGCGCCAAAATCGGCGCTGTCTTCAATCCGATTAATTTTCGTTTGCGACCAAAAGAAATCGCTTACATTTTAGCGGATGCTACCCCAAAAATCGTGCTATTTGAACAAGCAGTCGAACCACAAATCACAGCCATTCATCATGAATTTCCACACATTTCTTTTTGGATCATTGACGGGCAAGTGCCAACATATGCTGTTTCTTATCACGAACAAATCCAATGTGCAAGCGACGAACTTCCAGCCATCGACGTTTTCGAAAATGATTTGTATGCGATTATGTATACAAGCGGCACGACAGGGCGCCCAAAAGGAGTGTTGCATCGCCACCGCGACATGATCGAACAAAGTTTAATTTGCAATTCGGTCATGCGCATTCGCGAAACAGAGCGAGGGCTTGTCACCGCACCGATGTTCCATTGCGCAGAATTGCATTGTTGCTTCCTTCCACGCGTCCATGCTGGCGCAACAAACGTAATTGTTCATCATTTCGACCCGAAACAAGTATTAACGGTCATCGAACAAGAACAAATTACCATCTTATTTGCCGCACCGACGATGTGGAATATGCTCTTGCAAGAAAAATTATCCGATTATGATTTATCGTCGCTTCGCATCGGTCTATACGGAGCCGCTCCGATGGCGCCAGTGCTTGTGAAAGAATGCAAAGAGCGGTTAGGCATTGATTTAATCCAAGCGTACGGCATGACGGAAATGGGACCAGCTGTGACGTTCTTGTACGAAGATGAGCAGTTAACGAAAGCCGGATCTGCTGGGCGTGCGTGCTTAAACCATGAAATTCGCATCGTCAAACCGCGCGAAGACGGTCCATCCGACCCAGACGACATCTTGCCACCGGGACAAGTTGGCGAAATTATCGTTAAAGGTCCATGCATGATGGTTGGCTACTACAACCGTGAAGATGCGACCGAAAAAGCGATGTATAAAGGCTGGTATCATTCTGGCGATTTAGGCTATATGGATGAAGACGGTTATTTATACGTGGCCGACCGCGTCGATGACATGATTATTAGCGGCGGCGAAAATGTCTATCCGCGCGAAGTAGAAGACGTGCTTTACGAACATGAGGACGTGCTTGATGTCGCAGTGCTTGGCGAGCCAGATGCGCTATGGGGAGAAAAAGTCGTTGCTTTCGTCGTCAAAAAAGACCAACAGCTTACCGCCGAACAATTAGAGGAGTTTTGTAAACAAAGCGACAAGCTCGCTCCGTACAAACGACCGCGCGCGTACTATTTTGTCGAGGCACTGCCACGCAATGCGAGCGGAAAAATTCAAAAGTTTTTATTGCGTGAACAAATGAAAAAAATGGCGCAATCATAAGGTGGGGACAACATGGCAACATATTTGCATGAAGAACATCACATTTTTCGGGAGGCGTTCCGAAAGTTTTTGCAAAAAGAAGCGTACCCGTTTTATGCGGAATGGGAAAAACAAGGAATCATTCCACGGGAGTTTTGGCGGAAAATGGGGGAGAACGGATTTCTTTGTCCGTGGGTAGATGAAGCGTACGGTGGATTTGGTGCCGATTTCGGCTATTCAGTCGTTATCAATGAAGAGTTAGAAAAAGTAGGGTCTAGCCTTGTCGGCATCGGCTTGCATAACGATATCGTCGTTCCGTATATCGCCTCGTACGGCACAGAAGAACAAAAGAAGAAATGGCTACCGAGGTGTGTATCTGGAGAACTCATCACCGCCATTGCGATGACCGAACCAGGCGCAGGTTCTGATTTAGCAGGTATCCAAACAACGGCGGTGAAACAAGGTGACCATTATATCGTCAACGGGCAAAAAACGTTCATTACAAATGGCATTCATGCGGATTTAGTCCTCGTCGTTTGCAAAACGAACCCGAGTGCGAACCCGCCGCATAAAGGAATTAGTTTGCTTGTGGTAGAGCGAGAAACACCGGGGTTTACACGCGGTCGGAAGCTCGAAAAAGTCGGATTGCATGCCCAAGATACAGCGGAGTTATTTTTTAGCGACGCGAAAGTTCCGGTGGAAAACTTACTTGGAGAAGAAGGAAAAGGATTTTACTATTTAATGGAAAAATTGCAACAAGAGCGGCTCATTGTTGCGATTGCTGCACAAACAGCAGCAGAAGTGATGTTTGACTTAACGAAGCGGTATGTGAAAGAACGTACGGCGTTTGGGAAAACGATTAGCCAATTTCAAACCGTCCAATTTCGGCTTGCGGAAATGGCGACGGAAATTGCGTTAGGGCGCGCGTTTCTTGATGATGTCATCGAACAGCATATCGCAGGCAAAGACGTCGTAGCAAACGTATCGATGGCGAAATGGTGGATGACAGAAATGGCAAAGCGTGTTGCTTCGGAAGGGATGCAGCTTCATGGCGGCTATGGCTATATGGAAGAATACGAGATTGCCAGACGTTACCGCGATATTCCGGTGAGCGCCATTTATGCCGGAACGAATGAAGTGATGAAAATGATCATTGCGAAACATCTTGGGCTTTAGGGGGGATTTTGTTGCTTGCTGGAATAAAAGTGATTGATTTTTCCCATTATCTCCCCGGTCCGTTTGCGAGTCTTCGCTTAGCGGATTTAGGGGCGGAAGTAATCAAAATCGAGCCGAAAACAGGCGATCGAATGCGGGAGTTAGCCGATGATTACCTTTTTGACGCGAACAATAAAAATAAAAAAAGCATCGCGCTCGATTTGAAGGACGAGCAAGATGTTCAAATCGCGCAACAGCTTATCCGCGAAGCAGACGTCGTTATCGAAAGTTTCCGCCCCGGTGTCATGAAAAAGTTTGGGCTTGGCTATGAAGATGTATCCGCCCTCAACCGATCGATCGTATATTGTTCGATTAGTGGCTACGGTCAACATAGCCGGTATGCGTCGTTTGGGAGTCATGACTTAAATTATATGGCGCTGACCGGTGTCTTAGCACAACTCAAAGACGACAACGGCCGTCCGATTCACCCGACGATCACGCTTGCCGATCTCATTACGAGCATGCATGTCGTCGAACAAGTTGCCGCTGCTTTGTATGCCCGGGAGCGGACGGGAGAAGGGCGTTATATAGACGTTGCCCTTGTCGACGGCTTACTTTCAATGATGACAAACCATTTTGTAGTAGAACACTATACGGGGCAAAAAAACGGGATTCCTGTATTAGCTGGAACGGTTGTGTCGTATCATTTGTACGAAACGAAAGACGGGCGCTATATGGCGCTTGCCGCGCTGGAAGCACACTTTTGGCGCAATTTTTGTGGCGCAGTCGAAAAGCCAGAATGGTATGAAGGACATTTATCGGCAGCTTGTGACGACAATCCTCTCTTTCTAGAAATAAAGCAGTTGTTTCGCACAAAAACGTTCCAACAATGGATTGCGTTTGCCGAGCAAGTCGATTGTTGCTTAACGCCGGTATTCGAAACGGATGAAGCGAAAACGTGGTTTGCAAATAACGCGTACCGAAAAATGATTCATATCGACAATGACCAAATTGAAGTGGCGACTCGTTATGACGAACATTTTTTTACAAAACGTACAAAAGCACCAAAGCTAAACGAACATGGAGGAGTGCATGCATATGATGAACGTTCCATTAAATATTGCGACAATGCTTGAACGGGCAGAAATGTTTTTTCCGAAAAAACAAGTCATTTCGCGGATGAAGAACGGGCTTGTCCGCCACACGTATCAAGAAATTGGCGAACGGACGAGAAAGCTTGCGAGCGCATTACGAACACTTGGCGTCCATACAGGAGACCGCGTCGGTACGTTTGCATGGAACCATCATCGCCATTTAGAAGCGTATTTTGCCATTCCAGGCATCGGGGCGGTGTTGCATACGATTAACATTCGCCTGTCGCCACAACATATCGCCTATATTATTAATCACGCCAACGACCGCGTACTATTGATTGACGACGACCTACTGCCGCTCATTGAACGAGTGAAAGACGAAATAAATGTCGAAGCGTTTATCATTATGACCGATGACCCCACGCTTCCGGAGACGACGCTTGCGCCTGTTTATCATTATGAGGAATTGCTACAACAAGCCGAGCCGATTTCCTTTGTCAAAGACATTGACGAGCATAGCCCTGCTGGGATGTGCTATACGTCCGCAACAACTGGAAATCCAAAGGGCGTGTTATACTCCCATCGTGGCATCGTTCTCCATAGCATGGCGCTAGGGCTTGCCGATAGCGCGGCGCTGTCGGAATCGGATGTGGCGTTGCCAGTCGTGCCGATGTTTCATGCGAATGCGTGGGGCTTGCCGTTTGCGGCGGTTTGGTTCGGGACGACGCTTGTTATGCCGGGCGCAGCGTTTACGCCGAAACTATTGGCCGAACTGATGGAACAAGAGAAAGTGACGCTTGCGGCTGGTGTGCCGACCGTTTGGCTTGGCTTATTGAATGAGTTGGAAAAAGGCACGTACGATTTACGCAGTGTGACGCGCATTTTATGCGGTGGTTCAGCAGCGCCAAAAGGAATGATTCGCGCCTTTGAAGAAAAATACGGCATCCCGTTCGTGCACGCCTACGGCATGACGGAAACGAGTCCGCTTGTCGTTTTATCGCGTCTAAAAAGCTACCAGCAGCATGTATCGAACGAAGAAAAATTGGACATTCGCGCAAAGCAAGGATTTCTTGTGCCAGGGGTAGAAATGAAAGTGATTGGCAAAGACGGCGAAGTAGCGTGGAACGGAACAGAAATGGGCGAACTATGCTTGCGCGGTCCGTGGATTGCCGACGAATACTACAACGATGAGCGAAGCAAAGACGCATTTCGCGATGGTTGGCTATATACGGGAGATGTCGTCACCGTCGATGAGGAAGGATTTATTAAAATCGTCGACCGGACAAAGGACGTCATTAAAAGCGGTGGGGAGTGGATTTCGTCTGTCGATTTAGAAAATGCCTTGATGGCACACGAAGCGGTGTTTGAAGCTGCCGTTGTGGCGGTGCCACACCCGCAATGGCAAGAGCGACCGATCGCTTGCGTGGTAGTGAAAGAAGGAAAACATGTGACAAAAGAGGAACTATACGACTTTTTACGTCCGCAATTTGCGAAATGGTGGCTGCCGGATGAGATTGTTTTTATGAACGAAATTCCGAAAACAAGTGTCGGAAAATTTTTAAAAATGAAATTGCGCGAACAATTGCGCGATTATTTCACGAATGTTCAATAGGGGGAGTAGCGATGCAAACAATTGCAGTCATCGGTGCTGGCTTAATGGGAAGCGGCATTGCCCAGTCGCTAGCGATGGGCGGAAAAACGGTTTATTTATACGATATTTCCGAAGCAGCGCTTGAAAAAGGAATGCAGTCGATTCAAAAAAGCCTTGCTCGCTTTGTAAAGGCTGGTAAACTACAAGAACAAGAAGCAACGGCTATTCTTGCCCGCATCCAAACCGAAACGAATTTGCAAGAAGCAGTAAAAGAAGCGGACGTTGTCATCGAAGCGGTGCCAGAACATTTGCCGCTCAAAAAACAAGTGTTTGAACAGCTTGACCGCTATGCGAAACAAGAAGCAATTTTGGCGACAAATACGTCAGAATTAAGCGTCACGGCGATTGCTGCAGCGACTAAACGTCCGAGCCAAGTCGTCGGCATGCATTGGTTTAACCCAGCGCCAGTCATGAAGCTCATTGAGATCGTCAAAGGCGTGGCAACATCCGAACAAACGATCGAAGTGATTCAACAACTGTCCGAAGAAATCGGCAAAGAAACAGTCGTTGTCAAAGATATGCAAGGATTTGTGACAACAAGAGCGCTTGCGGCGCATATGATTGAATGCATTCGCATGTACGAAGAAGGAGTTGCTTCCGCCGAGCATATTGACAAAGCGATTCGCCTCGGGCTGAATTACCCGATGGGGCCATTAGAACTTGCCGATTTAGTCGGGTTAGATACGATGTTGTTTGTGAGTGAAAATATGACAGAAGCGTATGGCGACCGATTCCGTCCACCACAAACGCTTCGCAAACTTGTCGAAGCGGGGCATCTCGGTCGAAAAACAGGCAAAGGATTTTACACATACGAATGAAAGAAGGGAAAGATATGCGCGAAGTCGTGATTGTCGAAGCGGTACGCACCCCTGTCGGCAAGCGAAACGGGGTGTTTCGCGACAAACATCCTGTTCACTTAGCAGCTGTGGTGCTCGATGAAGTCGTGAGACGAGCGGGGATTGAAAAACAGCTGATCGAAGATATCGTGATGGGATGCGTAACGCCGATTGGCGAACAAGGCTACAATATCGGGAGGCTAGCAGCATTAGAGGCAGGCTTTCCGGTGGAAGTACCGGCGGTGCAAATCAACCGAATGTGCGGGTCGGGACAGCAAGCGATTCATTTCGCTGCGCAAGAAATTAAATCAGGTGATATGAATATTACGATTGCGGCTGGCGTCGAAAGCATGACGAAAGTGCCGATTTTAAGCGACGGAAACGAGCGAACGATTCCAGCATCGCTTCATGAAAAATACGAGTTTGTGCACCAAGGCGTTTCTGCGGAACTAATTGCCGAAAAATACGGATTGACAAGAGAACAGTTAGACGAATATGCATATGAAAGCCATCAACGGGCGCTTCGAGCGCAAGCGGAAGGTCGTTTCACCGAAGAAATCATACCCATCCACGGGCTTGATAAAGATGGAAACGACATCATCGTAACAGCCGACGAAGGACCGCGCCAAGATACATCGCTTGAAGCGTTGGCGACATTGAAGCCGGTCTTTAAACCAAACGGAAAAATTACGGCTGGAAACGCAAGTCAAATGAGCGACGGTGCTGCGGCGACGCTACTGATGGAGCGCGAAACAGCGCTTCGCCTCGGCTTGAAGCCGAAAGCAAAAATCGTCGCGCAAACGGTCGTTGGCTCCGACCCGACATATATGCTTGACGGTGTCATTCCAGCGACGAAAAAAGTGTTGCAAAAAGCAAACCTCACCATTGATGATATTGACCTTGTCGAAATTAACGAAGCGTTTGCGCCTGTCGTCCTCGCTTGGCAAAAAGAAATCGGTGCTCCCCTTTCGAAAGTGAACGTTAACGGTGGTGCTATCGCTTTAGGCCATCCGCTCGGCGCAACGGGCGTGAAACTGATGACATCGCTCGTTCACGAACTCGAACGACGAAAGGGGCGCTACGGCTTATTAACGATTTGCATCGGGCACGGCATGTCCACTGCGACCATCATCGAACGGTGGGAAGAATAAAAAGAAACCGGATGTTTCCATCGAGACATCCGGTTTCAGTTTCCTGCCTTCAACGATTTATTTGGCAATTTCCAGTTATATGTATACGATAAAATGCGCAATGTTGCAACAATAACAAACAATACGTACAAACTAATTGAAGAATGTGCGATCCCGGTTCCGACTGCAATGCCAGCGACAATGGCCCACACAGCATAAATTTCATCCCGTAATACGAGCGGTTTTCTTCCCGCCAATACATCGCGGATCATTCCCCCACCGCTCCCGGTCAATACAGCAGCGACAATGACTGCACTCAACGGACGATTCATTTGAACAGCATATAGCGCTCCTTGAATAGCGAACGCTGAAAGACCGAGGGCATCAAAAAAGTTCCCCCACCGCTGCCAATGTGGTAGCATTTTTTGCGGAAACAAATAGACAATCGTCATCGCAATAAACGCAATCAAAAAAAGAGTTTGTTGCTGCCAAAGGATCGATACAGGTACACCAATTAATACGTTGCGTACAGCACCGCCGCCGAATGCAGTTACAATTCCGAGAATATACACACCTAAAATATCGTATTCTTCTTCCATAGCAACAATGGCTCCGCTAATCGCAAAGGCGATGGTGCCAATCATACTTAATACTTCCCAAGTCATCGTTGCATTCCTTTCTATCATGTAACATCACGTTAAAATTTTATGTGTAAAATACGAAAAAATCAATGCTCATTTTTCAGTCATAGCACTTTTACATAAGATTTGTTATGATGAGAACAGACGTTCAACAGGAAAGAGGGAAAATATGCAAAAAGAACAAGAAAGAGTGATTATTGTTGGGTGTCAATTACCACATGTCGATGATGAGCGGTTTTCGTATTCAATGGAAGAGCTTTCTTCGCTCGCTCATACGGCAAACGGTAAAGTCGTTATCCAGCTTACGCAAAAGCGGGACACGATCCATCCGGCTACATATATTGGTAAAGGAAAAGTGGAAGAGCTTGTTCGACTTATTGAACAGTTTGAACCAGATGTTGTTATTTTTAATGATGAATTGTCACCAAGCCAAAACCGCAACTTAACGAAGGTATTAAACGTGCGTGTCATTGATCGGACGCAGCTTATTTTAGACATTTTCGCAAGCCGAGCCCGTTCAAAAGAAGGGAAATTGCAAGTTGAGCTTGCTCAGTTACAATACATCTTGCCTCGGTTAAGCGGGCAAGGTGTAGAACTCTCTCGTTTAGGTGGTGGAATTGGAACGAGGGGACCGGGGGAAACGAAACTAGAAACGGATCGTCGTCATATTCGCCGTCGCATCGATGAAATTAAAGCGCAGCTAAAAGCGGTCGTCGAACATCGTGAACGGTATCGTGAGCGACGGAAAAAAAATGCTGTGTTTCAAATTGCGCTCGTCGGCTATACAAACGCTGGAAAATCCACGCTTTTTAACCGCCTAACGAACGCAGATGCGTTGGAAGAAAATTTATTGTTCGCTACGTTAGATCCGCTCACTAGAAAACTTGTGCTGCCAAGCGGCTACACCGCGCTGTTGACGGACACGGTCGGCTTTATTCAAGACTTGCCGACAACGCTTGTTGCAGCGTTTCGTTCGACGTTAGAAGAAGTGAAAGAAGCTGATTTGATTTTACATATTGTCGATTCGTCCAATCCGGACTATATTCAACATGAACAAACTGTTTACCGCTTGCTTGAGGAGTTGGAGGCGACATCTATTCCAATTGCTACCGTGTATAATAAACGCGACATCGTCCTTCCGAGCTTCGTGCCAAGCCCGAAAACGGACTATTTGTTAGTGAGTGCCTTTCATGAACAAGACGTCCAAACCTTGCGCCATTTTATTGAACAAAAAATGATAGAGGCGATGGAACATTATAATGTAGCGATTCCGTCGTTTGCAGGAAAATTGCTTGCACAACTAAAAGCAGAAACAATTGTACAACATATGTATTTCAATGAACAAAGTGGTATGTACGAGTGTAGCGGCTATTTATTGCCGGAACATCCACTTTTAGCACAACTAAGAACATATCAAAAATAGAAAGGGTTGTTTTATGTTTCAACATTTAACTCATGGAGAAAAAATTGAAGCGCTCGTCAAAGAAGTTGAAGTACAAATTGCACCGGTTCATCGGGCAATTGAAGAGCGGATCGACTATAACCAATATCGCGTTTTGCAGAGCTTTCGTCACCATCAAGTGAGCGATGCTCATTTTATTCCATCAACGGGATATGGTTATGATGACATCGGACGTGATACGCTTGAAAAAGTGTATGCGGACGTATTCGGTGGGGAAGCGGCGCTCGTTCGTCCGCAAATCATTTCCGGTACGCACGCCATTACGATTGCCTTATTTGGCATTTTGCGCCCCGGCGATGAGCTTTTATACATCACTGGCAAACCGTACGATACACTCGAAGAAATTGTCGGCATTCGTGGCAAAGGTATCGGCTCGTTAAAAGAGTTTCATATCGGCTATCAAAGTGTACCGCTCACTCCAGAAGGAAAAGTTGACTTCGTAGCGGTCAAACAGGCGATCAACGAACGGACAAAGATGATTGGTATTCAACGCTCGAAAGGGTACGATCCTCGACCATCGTTCACTATCGCCGAAATAAAAGAGATGATTGATTTTGTCAAAGCAATCAAACAAGACGTTATTGTGTTTGTTGATAACTGTTACGGAGAATTTGTGGAAAACCAAGAGCCGTGCCATGTTGGTGCCGATTTAATGGCGGGTTCACTTATTAAAAATCCAGGTGGCGGATTAGCAAAAACGGGAGGATATCTCGTTGGTAAACGCGAATGTATCGAGATGTGTGCGTACCGCATGACATCTCCGGGAATCGGGGGGGAGGCAGGCGCCTCTTTATATAGTTTGCAAGAAATGTATCAAGGTTTTTTCTTAGCTCCGCATGTTGTTGGACAAGCGTTAAAAGGGGCGGTTTTCACATCAGCGATGCTCGAACGGATTGGAATGAATACGTATCCAACGTGGGATGCAGTACGTACAGATTTAATTCAATCGGTGCAATTTGATGATGCAGAACAAATGATTGCATTTTGTCAGGCGATTCAATTTGCATCACCAGTCAATGCCCATTTCACCCCATACCCGAACTATATGCCAGGCTATGAGGATGACGTCATTATGGCGGCAGGGACATTTGTACAAGGTGCAAGCATTGAGCTATCCGCCGATGGCCCGATTCGGCCTCCATATGTTGCATACGTCCAAGGGGGACTAACGTACTCACATGTCAAAATCGCTGTTTGCATGGCGATTGATCAGTTGCTTGAAAAACAGTTGATTCAATTATAAAATTTTCAGAAAAAAACATGTGATAAGATGTAACGTGTCATTGACATATAAACTAACATATAATAAAATAAAAATACGTATTACGTAAGGAGGGGTCGACATGAATAGTCACATTCGTCGCTCCATGCCGTTATTTCCTATCGGTATCGTTATGCAGTTAACAGATTTATCAGCGCGACAAATTCGCTATTATGAAGAACACGGTCTTATTTCACCTGCACGGACAGAAGGTAATCGGCGGTTGTTCTCGTTTAATGACGTGGATCGGTTGCTTGAAATTAAAGATCTAATCGAGCAAGGGGTTAATTTGGCGGGAATTAAACAAATTTTTGCTTCACGTCAGCAACAACACGCTGAAGCAACGCCACCTGTTGCGCCGAAAGTCATGAAGCAAGATTTGTCGGAAGCGGAGTTGCGCAAACTTTTGCGTGCCGAGCTGATGCAAGCAGGTCGCTTTAATCGCGCTTCACTTCGTCAAGGCGATATCGCTCGTTTTTTTCATTAAAGGATTTATGTTTTTAACATAAATGATCTTTTCATTTTTGGGGGAGGAATATGTATGGCTAAGTACACAAAAGAAGACATTTTTCGTATTGTAAAGGAAGAGAATGTAAAGTATATTCGCTTGCAATTTACTGACATTCTCGGCACGATTAAAAACGTAGAAATTCCAGTGAGCCAGCTACAAAAAGCGCTCGATAATAAGATGATGTTTGACGGATCATCGATCGAGGGATTTGTTCGCATCGAAGAATCAGATATGTACTTGTACCCAGATTTAGATACATTCGTTATTTTCCCATGGACAGCTGAAAAAGGAAAAGTGGCACGCTTTATTTGTGACATTTATAATCCGGATGGTACACCGTTTGAGGGGTGTCCGCGTTACAACTTAAAACGTGTACTAAAAGAAATGGAGGAGCTCGGATTTACAGAGTTCAACCTAGGGCCAGAGCCAGAGTTCTTCTTGTTTAAGTTAGATGAAAAAGGAGAGCCTACATTAGAGTTAAACGATAATGGCGGTTACTTTGACTTAGCACCAACCGATTTAGGAGAAA
The DNA here is from genome assembly GCF_001996285.1 of Anoxybacillus kestanbolensis. Lineage (NCBI taxonomy): Bacteria > Bacillati > Bacillota > Bacilli > Caryophanales > Anoxybacillaceae > Anoxybacillus > Anoxybacillus kestanbolensis. The sequence goes on from NZ_MQAD01000005.1 coordinate 108,153, forward strand.
ACTGCCGACGGGATATTGTATTAGAATTAGAAGAGATGGGATTCGAAATTGAAGCGTCTCACCATGAAGTTGCGCCAGGGCAACATGAAATTGACTTCAAGTATGCAAATGCGGTAAAAGCGTGTGATGACATTCAAACATTTAAGCTTGTCGTCAAGACTGTTGCACGTAAACACGGTTTGCACGCGACATTTATGCCAAAACCACTTTTTGGTGTAAACGGATCTGGTATGCATTGTAACTTATCGCTCTTTAAAAATGGTGAAAATGCTTTCTTTGATCCAAATGGTCAATTACAACTGAGCGAAACAGCATTACAGTTCATCGCAGGTGTGTTAAAACACGCGCCAAACTTTACAGCGGTAACGAACCCAACAGTAAATTCATATAAACGTCTCGTTCCAGGATATGAGGCACCTTGTTACGTTGCATGGTCGGCACGTAATCGTAGCCCACTTATTCGTATCCCAGCATCGCGCGGCATGAGCACACGAATTGAAGTGCGTAGTGTGGATCCTGCAGCTAATCCATATTTGGCCATGGCTGTATTATTGGCGGCCGGACTAGATGGAATTAAAAACAAGTTGACGCCACCTGCGCCAGTCGATCGCAACATTTATGTGATGACAAAAGAGGAGCGTTTAGAGGAAGGTATTGTTGACTTACCTGCGACATTAGTAGAAGCGCTCCAAAACTTAAAATCGGATGAAGTAATTGTTAATGCGCTCGGTAAACATTTATTCGAACACTTTGTTGAAGCGAAAGAAATTGAATGGGATATGTTCCGTACAGCTGTGCATCCGTGGGAACGTGAACAATATATGAGCCTTTACTAAAAAAGCTAACGGTTTTTCCGTTAGCTTTTTTCCGTTTCTTTTTCTTTCTTAATGAATAGTTCGATATACACCGATGACTTTCCCTAAAATTGTAGCGTTTTGGACAATGATTGGCTCCATTGAAGAGTTCTCAGGCTGCAAACGGATATGATCTTTTTCTTTAAAAAACCGTTTTACTGTCGCTTCATGATCTTCCGTCATCGCTACAACGATATCCCCGTTATTTGCTGTTTGTTGTTGACGGACGATTACGTAGTCTCCGTCTAAAATACCGGCTTCAATCATGCTTTCTCCGACAATTTGCAACATAAATACTTGATCATCTGGTGAGACGAACCGTTCTGGGAGGGGGAAGTATTCTTCAATATTTTCAATTGCAGTAATTGGTTGTCCGGCTGTGACTTTTCCAACAATTGGGACATTGATGACATTTGTTCTCGGGATGGATTCATGTTCGTCCAAAATCTCAATGGCGCGAGGTTTTGTTGGATCACGTCTAATGAACCCTTTGCTTTCTAAACGAGCTAAATGTCCGTGAACGGTAGAACTTGAAGCTAAACCAACTGCCTCGCCAATTTCCCTTACTGATGGTGGATACCCTTTCGTGCGCACTTCTTGTTTAATAAAGTCCAAAATTTGTTGTTGTCGTTTTGATAATTTTCCCACTATTATACACCTCTTCCTATTCAATCTTTGTCCATATTATAACATAAATTCACATGTTAACACAAACATAAGTTCGAAAAAATAGTTGACACGAACAAAAGTTCTCGTTATCATAAATACAAACAAATGTTCTAAGGGGGTAGGTTTGATGAGCAAAATACATTATGTAATAATGATCTTATTTAGCTTTTTGTTTGTATGGGCATTTGTGCATGTCACACAATCTGTTGATAAAGAAAAATATGTGGAGATTACGGTATCAGCTGGCGATACACTATGGGAGCTTGCAGAGCAATATAAACATGAACATCAATTGTCACGGCAACAGTTCATTGAATGGGTAATGAAAGTGAATAAACGTTCAGACGATCGATTGATCGTTGGTGAGAAAATTGTCATTCCTGTGTTAAAATCAAATAGCGAAAATCAGCTTGTTGCTAATAAACCATAAAGAAAGGGATGACGGATGAACGCGATTATTTATTGTCGTGTAAGTACGACAAAAGAGGCACAAGAAACATCGCTGCAAAGACAAAAAGAAGAGCTTCAGCAACTTGCTAAGGAATACGAAATGAATGTGATCAAGATCATTGAAGAACAGGCAAGTGGTTACGACATTGAACGCGAAGGAATTATGGAGTTGCTTGATACGATGAAACAACATCGCATCGACGTCGTTCTCGTTCAAGATGAAACAAGACTTGGACGAGGAAATGCAAAAATTGCTCTTCTTCGTTGTTTACAAAAGGAAGGGATTCGCGTCTATACGGTAAGTCATCGCGGGGAGCTTCAATTATCAGAAGCAGACTCGATGGTGTTAGAGATTATTAGTATTGTTGAAGAATACCAAAGAAAGATACATAATTTAAAAATTAAACGCGGTATGCAACGAGCTGTCCAAAACGGATATCGTCCAGAAAACAATTTGCGCAACATTGGTGAACACGCTGGACGCGATCGGAAAGATGTGCCGATTGAAGATATTGTTCGTTTACGCCAAAATGGCTTAACGTTTACAGAAATTGCGGCTACGCTTCGTTCATTTGGTTATGATGTATCTAAAGCGACTGTTCATCGGCGATACAAAGAACACGAACAACTTGTCAACAAAGAAAAGTTTTTGTATGATGATACGAGCAAAAAAATCAATACAAAGGAATGAGGTTGAATGTTATCTTCTGAAAAAATTGCACGAATTAATGCATTAGCTAAAAAAGCAAAAATGGAAGGTCTTACGGACGAAGAAAAACAAGAGCAACTCCAACTTCGTACAGAGTATATTGCGGCGTTTCGTGCGTCAATGATCGAAACGTTGCATGCCGTGAAAGTCATTGATCCGAACGGAAACGATGTCACTCCCCAAAAATTAAAGGATAGTAAGAAAAAACGCCTGCATTAATACGCCTATCATGGAGAACATACGAGTATAGATGTTCTCTTTTTTCGTCAGTTTGTCAAAAAAAATGTTGTGAAGCATTGTACATTTTACGCACTTTTCTATATCATAAAAGATGAACATGTTTGCAAATGAAAGGATGAAGACGATGACACACTCTATTGAACAATTATCGATTGCGGCGATTCGTACGTTGTCCATTGATGCTATCGAAAAAGCTAATTCCGGTCATCCGGGTATGCCGATGGGCGCAGCACCGATGGCGTACACACTATGGACGAAGTTTATGAATCATAACCCACGCAATCCAAAGTGGTTTAATCGCGATCGCTTTGTGCTGTCAGCAGGGCACGGTTCAATGCTATTGTATAGCTTGCTCCATTTAAGTGGTTACGACGTCACGATGGAAGATATTAAGCAGTTTCGTCAATGGGGAAGTAAAACACCGGGACATCCAGAATACGGTCATACCCCAGGTGTCGAAGCAACAACTGGTCCGCTTGGACAAGGAATTGCGATGGCTGTTGGAATGGCGATGGCAGAACGTCATTTAGCAGCTACGTACAACAAAGATAAGTTCGAAATGATCAATCACTTTACATATGCCATTTGTGGTGATGGCGACTTAATGGAAGGGGTTTCGGCAGAAGCTGCATCGTTAGCGGGGCATTTGAAACTCGGCCGCCTCATCGTTCTTTATGATTCGAATGATATTTCGCTAGACGGCGAATTACATCTTTCGTTTTCAGAAAGTGTAGAACAGCGTTTCAAAGCGTATGGCTGGCAATATATTCGTGTCGAAGATGGCAATAACATCGAGGAAATTGCCCGAGCTATTGCTGAAGCTCAAAAAGATTTAGAACGTCCGACATTAATTGAAGTAAAAACGACAATCGGCTATGGTTCACCAAACAAAGCGGGAACAGCAGATGTACATGGCGCTCCGCTAGGTAAAGATGAAATTAAGTTAACAAAAGAAGCATATAAATGGACGTTTGAAGAAGATTTTTACGTTCCAGATGAAGTATATGCTCATTTTGAAAAAGTAGTTAAAGAAGCCGGAGAGAAAAAAGAAGCTGAGTGGAATGCTTTATTTGCTGAATATGAAAAAGCATATCCAGATTTAGCGAAACAGCTAAAAATGGCGATTGAAGGTAAACTTCCTGAAGGTTGGGAAAAAGCGTTGCCTGTATATGCTGAAGGGAAGAATCTGGCAACACGTGCTTCTTCTGGAGAAGTATTGAATGCTATCGCAAAAGTTGTGCCACAATTTTTAGGTGGATCCGCAGACTTAGCAGGTTCAAATAAAACGTTGATTAAAGGAGCAGGAGACTTCTTACCTGGAAGTTATGAAGGTCGTAACATTTGGTTTGGTGTACGTGAATTTGCGATGGGCGCAGCGTTAAATGGTATGGCGCTCCATGGCGGTGTAAAAGTGTACGGTGGTACGTTCTTCGTCTTTTCAGATTATTTACGTCCAGCGATTCGACTTGCTGCACTTATGGGATTGCCTGTCACATATGTATTTACGCACGATAGCATTGCTGTTGGTGAGGATGGTCCAACGCATGAGCCAATTGAACAACTCGCTTCATTAAGAGCGATGCCAAATGTATGCGTCATTCGTCCGGCAGATGCGAACGAAACAGCAGCTGCATGGCGGTTAGCGGTAGAATCTACGGATCGTCCGACAGCGCTTGTGTTGACACGTCAAAACCTTCCTACGCTAGCGACAACAGCAGAGCGTGCGTATGAAGGAGTGAAAAGAGGAGCGTATGTTGTTTCTGAAGCTCAAGGAGAAGTACAAGCCCTGTTGCTAGCATCTGGTTCAGAAGTTAGCCTAGCAGTAGAGGCACAAAAAGCGTTAGCGAATGAAGGAATTCATGTTTCGGTTGTAAGTATGCCTTCGTGGGACCGTTTTGAAGCGCAATCAGCGCAATATAAAGAAAGCGTCATTCCAAAGCATGTGAAAAAACGTCTTGCGATTGAAATGGGCGCGTCGCTTGGTTGGGAACGCTATACAGGTGACGAAGGAGATATTTTAGCTATCGATCGCTTTGGGGCCTCAGCACCTGGTGAAAAAATTATGCAAGAATATGGATTTACAGTAGAAAACGTTGTAGCGCGAGTCAAAGCATTATTAAGTAAATAATAAAACGGGGAGATGTGCTCCCCGTTTTATTATCGAACGAAGATTTTTTACTGAACATATTGTACAAACCATTATTGTTTAGTATAGTGTAATGTAGACAACATGAAGGAGGAAAAAATATGTGGGAAATGATTTTAGTAGGCATTGTAGCGCTTGCTGCTGGCGTTGCGCTCGGATTTTTTATCGCGCGTAAAACAATGATGAACTACTTAAAGAAAAATCCACCGATTAATGAACAAATGATTCGAATGATGATGATGCAAATGGGTATGACGCCATCGCAAAAAAAGATCAACCAAATGATGAAAGCGATGAACAATCAGTTGAAATAAAGGTAAGGCACTCACAACGAGTGTCTTTTTTAGCATGGAAAGAAGCTGTTGCCCGTATTTGTATTTTTTTGATAAAATATAGCTAAATGAAGAAAGAATGGAGTGCCAATCATATGGACATTCAACTGTTTGTTGCGTTTGGGGCAGGTGTGTTGTCGTTTATTTCTCCTTGCTGTTTGCCGCTTTACCCAGCCTTTTTATCATATATTACGGGAATTTCAGTTAGTGATTTAAAGTCTGATTATGCATTGTTACAAAAAAGAAGTTTGTTACATACGTTATTTTTTTTGCTCGGTTTTTCTTTTATCTTTATTGCGATCGGTTTCGGCACATCGATTCTTGGACGTTTTTTTCATACGTACCAAGATCTTATTCGGCAAATTGGTGCAATACTGATGGTGTTTTTCGGATTTGTTATTATCGGCATCTTTAAGCCGACCTTTTTAATGACGGATCGTCGTTTATCCTTTCAACAACGTCCATCAGGTTATATCGGATCTTTCCTTATTGGCATGGCGTTTGCTGCCGGTTGGACGCCGTGTACAGGTCCGATTTTAGTATCCGTGATTGCTCTAGCAGCGACAAATCCGAGTTTAGGCGTTGTCTATATGACCGCCTATTCACTCGGTTTTGCTTTGCCTTTTTTGCTTTTATCGTTTTTTATTGGGAAAATGGGTTGGATTCGGAAACATCATGTTAAGCTAATGAAAGTCGGCGGATATGTCATGATAGGCATGGGGGTTGTACTGTTTTTTGATTGGATGACGAAAATTACGATTTATATGACAAACATATTTGGTGGCTTTACAGGTTTCTAGTTTCTTAGGGTGTGGAGGGAAAGGAAATGGCGAGAATTTTAATTGTCGATGATGCAAAATTTATGCGCATGACATTAGCGAATATTTTAAAAAAAGCAAATCATGAAGTGGTTGGGGAAGCGGAAAACGGAAGGGAAGCTGTTGAATTATATATAGAGTTAAAGCCAGACGTGGTGACACTCGATATTACAATGCCAGTGATGAGTGGTCTTGAAGCTGTGAGGGAAATTAAACGTCATGATCCTCATGCGAAGATTATTATGTGTTCCGCGATGGGGCAACAAAAAATGGTTGTTGAAGCTATTGAAGCAGGGGCGCTAGATTTTATCGTAAAACCATTTGATGAAAGTCGCGTCATGGAGGCTATTCAACGTGTGTTACAGTAAGATGAGAAAGAAGATTGATTTTGGCTATTTTTAGTTCGGTATTTGCGGTGTTTATGGCTGGACTTGTTTTCTTTATTCGCATGAAAGCGGCAGAAAAACCGACAAACGCCAAAAAAATTATATTACCCCCTATTTTTATGAGCACAGGCGCTCTTATGTTTCTTCATCCAATGTTTCGAGTAACGATGTTAGAATGTGTAGAAGCAGTTTTTGTTGGAGCGCTTTTTTCTATTTTGTTAATTAAAACATCTTCGTTTGAAGTTCGAGGCAACAAAATTTATTTACAACGTTCAAAAGCGTTCGCTTTTATTTTTGTTGGCTTAATTGTATTGCGTCTCGCTTTAAAAACATATTTAAGCCGCACCATTGAGTACGGAGAACTCGCGGGAATGTTTTGGATTTTAGCCTTCTCGATGATTGTTCCGTGGCGCGTGGCGATGTATGCATCATATCGTCGCCTCCAACGTGAAGTAAAAGAAAAAAGCTAATCAGCAACAGGCGATTAGCTTTTTTTTGTTAGTAAATGTTCGTATTTTGTAAAATCAATTTGTTTTTCTCTTAGCGCTTTAATTAAAAATTTATGATCACGCTTTGGTGTGGCGAGAATATAGCCACGAACAACTAAATCTTCTGTAATTTGATTCGCATTTTCTTGCAACGCCAACTCTCCAATTTTCCCAGCAATTTTTTGGCGTGCCACATCGCGAAACAACTCAGGAACTGGGCGAACTAAATCTTCAAGTAGCGCTTTTTCTTTTTCAGACCATAAATGACGCGTTTGCTCAATATAATATTGTTGCCAATCCAATTCTGACTTCCCATCCTCTTTTGGTAGCCGTTTTAAAAATTTCCTAAACATGAAGAAGCCACCGATTGACATCGTAACAAGAAGAAAAACGACCCAAAATAAAATAAACCATAAAAACCAACCTGTTAGCATACATTCCACCTCAACGTTTATTATGTAAAAAAACAATGGCAGAATCAAGTAAAAGAGCTGACAGTTGCGTCAGCTCTTTTACATATCGTGACTTGAGTTATGCTTTTGGCGGGTATGATTTTGATTTTTTACTTTTTTCGAACCACTAAGCGGTTCTGGTTGTCCTGGGTTATCTCCTTTTGGGGCATTTTTACGCATGTCTTTGCTTGTATTTTTGTTCATGCGACACACTCCTTTCTTTCATATGATGGCATGATAAACCGTATTTATGCATATTTCATCCGTCAATAGGCACGATAATAACAAAAAGAGAGGAGTGAAAGCGATGCCTTATCATAAAAATAAGCAACAGGCGTTTGAAGCTGCACAACAAGGAACAATGGAGGCAAAAGAATGGTATGATCATCTGGTGAAAAGTGACGCAGACTATGGAAGTCAGTTGCATCATCTAAAGCAGGAAGTAAACGAGGCGTTTGAACAAATTAATAACGCGCTTGAAGTAGCCTCGGAAAAACAACGCAAACAGCTTGAACAATTTCGTCATGATTTGCAAGCGATTGTCGACGAAGTTAACATGTATGAATAATCCCGCTTCAAGCGGGATTATTGATTTTTCTTTCGTTTTTTATTATTTTGTTTTTGAGCTTCGGTGAGTGGCTCGTTGGAGAGCTCCTCATTGTAGCCAGCACCTTTTCCTTGTGCGCTCGCATCGTTCATGCCAGGAATGACATGATTTGCTTTTCTTTTTACCATCTTTTTTCACCTCCTACAACTATTGTTGGAAATAGAGCAAAAAAATATGCATTTATCTGAAACTTATAAACAATTATTATTTACTTATGGAGAGCATTGTATTAAGATAAAAGCGTAGGAATTTTGTGGGTGTGGGAGAAGATGATCTGTTAGAAGGGGGTAATACATAATGGTGAAAAATGATGTATTTCAAGCGCGTGATACGTTTGAGGTGAACGGGAAAAAATATCATTATTATCGTTTACAAGCGCTTGAAGAAGCAGGAATCGGAAATGTATCGCGTCTTCCGTATTCTATTAAAGTGCTTCTTGAATCAGTACTTCGTCAAGTTGATGGACGTGTCATTACGAAAGAGCATGTTGAAAATTTAGCGAAATGGGGAACGAGCGAACTAAAAGATGTAGACGTTCCGTTTAAACCATCTCGCGTCATCTTGCAAGACTTTACAGGTGTCCCTGCTGTTGTTGACTTAGCTTCCATGCGGAAAGCAATGGCCGACATCGGCGGAGATCCGTATGAAATCAACCCCGAAATTCCTGTTGATCTTGTGATCGACCATTCTGTCCAAGTTGATAAAGCAGGGACAGAAGATGCGCTCGAGTATAACATGAATTTAGAATTTGAACGCAATGCAGAGCGTTATAAGTTTTTAAAGTGGGCACAAAAAGCGTTTAGCAATTATCGTGCTGTTCCTCCAGCAACAGGTATTGTGCACCAAGTTAACTTAGAGTATTTAGCGAATGTGGTGCATGTTGTTGAAGGGGAAAATGGTGAGTATGAGGCGTTCCCAGATACGCTTGTTGGCACAGACTCCCACACAACAATGATTAACGGTATTGGCGTACTCGGTTGGGGTGTTGGTGGTATCGAGGCGGAAGCAGGCATGCTTGGACAACCATCTTACTTCCCAGTACCAGAAGTAATTGGTGTACGTTTAACAGGAAAATTACCGAATGGTACGACAGCAACAGACCTTGCGTTAAAAGTGACACAAGTGCTTCGGAAAAAAGGGGTTGTCGGCAAGTTTGTTGAATTTTTCGGTCCAGGTGTGGCGACATTGCCGTTGGCCGACCGTGCAACTGTGGCCAACATGGCACCTGAATATGGTGCAACGTGTGGCTTCTTCCCGGTTGATGCTGAGGCGCTTGATTATTTACGTTTAACAGGTCGTGACGAACAACATGTTCAAGTCGTTGAAGCATATTGCAAAGCGAATGGTTTGTTCTATACACCAGATGCACAAGAGCCTGTGTTTACAGATGTTGTTGAAATTAACTTATCAGAAATTGAACCAAATCTTTCTGGGCCAAAACGTCCACAAGATTTAATTCCGCTTTCAAAAATGAAAGAATCGTTCCGTCAAGCTGTTGTTTCTCCGCAAGGGAACCAAGGTTTTGGCTTGACTGAAGCAGATTTCGATAAAGAAATGACTGTTACGTTAAACGGCGAAGAAGTAAAAATGAAAACAGGTGCGATCGCAATTGCGGCGATTACAAGCTGTACAAACACGTCTAACCCATACGTGTTAATCGGTGCAGGCTTAGTGGCGAAAAAAGCGGTGGAAAAAGGATTGAAAGTACCAAAATACGTAAAAACATCACTTGCACCTGGTTCGAAAGTCGTCACAGGATATTTAAAAGATTCAGGTCTTCTCCCTTACCTAGAGCAAATTGGCTTTAATATCGTTGGTTACGGTTGTACGACATGTATCGGTAACTCTGGTCCGCTTGCTCCGGAGCTTGAAAAAGCGATTGCCGAAAACGATTTGCTTGTCACGAGCGTATTGTCTGGTAACCGAAACTTTGAAGGGCGTATTCATCCGCTCGTCAAAGGCAACTATTTAGCATCACCGCCGCTTGTCGTAGCATATGCGCTTGCCGGAACAGTCGACATCGATTTGTTAAATGATCCGATCGGTAAAGATCAAAACGGCAATGATGTGTACTTTAACGACATTTGGCCATCTACAGAAGAAGTGAAAGAAGTTGTGAAAAAGACGGTGACGCCAGAATTATTCCGTAAAGAATACGAGCGAGTATTTGACGATAACGCACGTTGGAATGCGATTGAAACGACGGACGAGCCACTTTATCAATGGGATGAAAACTCAACATATATTCAAAATCCGCCATTCTTTGAAGGATTATCGCCAGAAGTGGAAGAAGTAAAACCACTTGCTGGTTTGAGAGTGGTTGGAAAGTTTGGCGACTCTGTCACAACAGATCACATTTCGCCAGCTGGATCGATCGGTGTAAATACACCAGCAGGACAATATTTAATTTCTAAAGGTGTTGATCCGAAAGACTTTAACTCGTACGGTTCTCGTCGTGGTAACCATGAAGTGATGATGCGTGGTACGTTTGCAAACATCCGTATTCGCAACCAAATCGCGCCAGGTACAGAGGGTGGCTATACAACATATTGGCCAACAGGCGAGGTCATGTCGATTTACGATGCTTGCATGAAATATAAACAAGATGGTACAGGGCTTGTTGTTATTGCTGGAAAAGATTACGGTATGGGAAGTTCGCGCGACTGGGCGGCAAAAGGAACATACTTGCTCGGTATCAAAACGGTTATTGCGGAAAGCTTTGAACGTATCCATCGTTCAAACCTTGTGCTTATGGGTGTGTTACCACTCCAATTTAAAGAAGGGGAAAATGCTGAGACGCTTGGATTGACAGGTAAAGAAGTATTTGAAGTGCATATTGATGAAAACGTCAAACCGCGCGACTACGTCAAAGTAACAGCGACAGACGAGCAAGGAAACAAAAAAGAATTTGAAGTGCTTGTTCGTTTCGATAGCGAAGTAGAAATCGACTACTACCGTCATGGTGGAATTTTGCCGATGGTATTGCGCGAGAAGTTAAAACGATAAGAAGAGAGCGATCTGCTCTCTTCTTTATTTTGTGTTTGTCTTTTTCGCTGCGTTTTCTAATGCACTTTTTGGATCAGGGGTAAATGTGGCATCATATCCTTGTGGATTGACGCTTGGAGCGTTTTGCCCACGATTTCTTCCGTTATTTTTACTCATCATGTCCACCTCCTGCGCATATTGTATCCGTCTTTTTCAAAAAATATATATAAGAGGAGGCAGTGACATGAATCGAGCCATTCAAACAGCATTGTGTACAATTGCTTTAGCCCAATTTTTAAAAATTCCATTGACGAAAAGAAAAACGAAAAAGTGGGATTGGTCGCTTTTTTTTGAAACGGGAGGCATGCCAAGTTCACATTCTGCGGGTGTTGCCTCCCTTGCCACATATGTTGCTTTAAAACGAGGAGTGCATAGTATAGATTTTGCCCTTGCAGCCATTTTTGGTTTAATTGTTATGTATGACGCCCAAGGAGTGCGTCATCAAGCAGGAGAGTTAGCTATTCGTGTGAACGAATTAACTGAGGAAATCGAACGGTTAAAAGGTGCTCAAGATGACGGAAAGTTGGACCGAAAAGAAGAGTTGTTGCGCGAACGGCTTGGTCATCAACCAATTGAAGTGATTGGAGGGGCGTTTCTTGGTATCGTTACAGGAGGATTATCTTATGTAATAAGTAGGTGGAAGCGCTCGCTATGAGAGGTGAGCGCTCTTTTTTCTTTGCCATATATGTTGAGGGAGTTCTGACAAAATCATCCCTAATAAAATAAGTCCAGCTCCAAATAAGGCCGCTTGTTGAAGATACTCATCATTCCATATATATGCAGTTAGAGCCGCAAAAACAGGTTCTAAAGCAAAAATTAAAGCAACACGTGTTGGAGATGTATATTGTTGAAAATGCGTTTGAATAAAGAAAGCAATCGTTGTCGCGAACAGTGCGGTAATGAGTAGAGCCAGCCATACATCAAATTCAAAAAAAGTGGATAGTGGAATAAGAGACCAGTCTTCAAACAAATATGAACATATAAAACAAGTGATGGATACTGTTTGAACTTGAATCGTTGTTAGTAGGATAGGTGAAAATTTTGTTGCATATATGCTTGTCGTTACGATATGTAGCGCAAAAGCGATAGCGCACAAAAAGACGAACACATCTCCTTTATTGATCGACATATCTCCGCTTGCGGTTAAAAGATATAGTCCGCATGTAGCGAGTATGCTTCCGACAACGGCGTTAAACGAAGGTCTTTGCTTTAAAATGATAAATGAAAGGAAAGGAACGATAACAACATTTAATCCGGTAATGAATCCCGCTTTTGATGAAGTCGTATACAATAAACCAATCGTTTGAAAGGCATATCCAAGACATAGCCATATGCCAAGAAGCGATCCAGCACATATAAGTTGTCGATCCAGAGGTTTACGTTCGAAGATAAGCACCCAAGCCCATAGCAGTACGCTAGCGATCGCAAAACGTACGCCATTAAACATTAATGGAGGTAAAAAAGCAATGGCGTTTTGAACGACGACAAACGTAGCACCCCAAACAAATGCAACAAATAATAAACTAATATCAGCTTTGTATTTCATTTGACTCTCCTTTACAAAAAAATGTTGTATAAGACCGAAGTCTCATACAACATTTTACCATTATTCTGTATATTTTGGAGATATTTTTTTTGCAAAATATACAAAAGGTGTATCCAACATTGCAACAATCCATTTCAGTACATATGTTGTCATAAAAATTTGTATCCAATCATGCAACGGAAATACACCGAGAAATGCAATGGATGTGAAAACGAGTGTATCGATCAACTGGCTAATCATTGTGCTTCCATTATTGCGAATCCAAAGTTGCGAATCGCGCGGAAATTTCTTTTTAAACCAATGAAATAAGTGAACATCAAGCGATTGACTAATTACAAAAGCAAGTAAGCTACCAAGCGCGATACGTGGCAATAAACCAAAAATCGTTTCTAACGCTGGTTGAGCAAAATCGCTCGCATGCGGCTTAAATAATAAAGCGATTTGCATGACGATTGTGAGTGAAATAAGTGTAAAGAAGCCGAGCCATACCGCTTTTTGTGCTTCTTTTTTTCCGTATTTTTCACTTAAAATATCAGTCACTAAAAAGGCGGTTCCGTACATGACGTTTCCGAGTGTAGCTGTCATACTAAGCAATTCAACGGTTTTGACGACTTGTAAATTAGCAACGACAGTAGAAAAGCCGATCCATACGAATAAACCTGAGCGACCGAAGAAACGATAAATGAGCAATACAAGTGAAAATGTGACGATGGCAGAAAAAAGACCGAGTATTTCGTTAAACATCGTGATCCCTCCTCGTATGAAAATATAAAGACACAAGCGATATTATACAACTGACATCATTTTTTGTCTAAACTGTTATAATAAAATAAAAAGAAAAGGTGAGTGACATATGAAGGTTTTTATGGAATGGACATATGTAACACCGAAGAAAAAGGAAATGGTGTGGACATCAACAGAGATGGAAGTGACAGAGGCTCTATTTTTTGCAGAGGATATAGAAAGAACAGGGAGAGTGAAACAACTTTTATTTTATGATGCAAGTGGTGTGGCTTGGACGAAAAAGGAGTTAATGAAGCTTATGAAAGAAATTGAAACGGAGCCGCACGACGTGATTGCTTATTTTGATGGCGGTTATGATCGTCAATCAAAAAAAGCAGGAATTGGAATCGTGATTTATTATAAACAAAACGGTGCACAATTTCGTAGGCGAGCAAATGCGCAGTTAGACGAATTGCAGTCAAATAATGAAGCAGAGTATGCAGCCTTTTATTTTTTACTCGAACAAATCGAGCATCTCGGTGTTCATCATTTGCCTGTTGTATTCCGTGGGGATGCGCATGTTGTATTGCATCAATTGTCTAATGATTGGCCTGTATTTTCAGACGAGGGGAGATGGGTGGAGCGAATTGAGCAAAAAATGAAAAAGCTTCGTATTTCTCCAATTTATGAACCCATTAATAGAAAAGAAAATAGTGAAGCAGATCAGTTAGCAACACAAGCTCTTCGTGGGAAGATAATTGTAAGTACAATACAATTGGAGCGTGAATGATGAATCGAAAAGATGTGTTACTTCGAATAAATGAATTATTTGACACGTATTGTGAGGAGTGTTTTGTAAAACGTGCACTCCGTAAAGAATACGGGAAATTATATGCACAATCGTTTTGCATCCAAACATGTACAATAGGAGAAAAAATGAAGCAATACGGTCAGTTGCTTGTGAAACAAAAAACGTAACAAGGTGCCCCGAGATACGGGACACCTCATCATTACGTGTGGTGGATCGTTTCTGATAATTGATGATATGCGTCTGCTAATTCCTTTTCACATTGTAATAGCAGTGGATCCTCGATGTTTGTTTTAGCGCGTGCGATCGCTTCTTTTGCATTTTCGATCGCTTGTTTTGCGTGATCGAAAGTGTGACTGTCTAAACTCATCGTTGCCGCTGCAACCATCTTTTTTGCCGATTCAACCGCTAAATGTGCATCTTCAATTTTCGTAAATACGCTATCTGCCTGAAGGTGTGGCTTTTTTGGGTTTTGTGTCATCATGATCCCTCCTCACTTGTAGTATTTGTGTGAAAAGAGGAGAGTATGTAACAAAAAAGACCAGCATATTGCTGGTCTTTTCGTCGAGCTATATATGAATCATCTCAGACGATTATAATTTCACTACGTTTGCAGCTTGAGGGCCACGGTTTCCTTGAACGATTTCAAAAGAAACAGCTTGACCTTCTTCTAACGTTTTGTAGCCTTCACCTTGGATTGCTGTGAAGTGTACGAATACATCGTCTCCACCTTCAACTTCGATGAATCCGTAACCTTTTTCGTTGTTAAACCATTTTACTTTACCGTTTTGCATAATACTGAATCCTCCTAATACCTTTTAGCCAACAGGCTAATGAAAAAATTTTTCATATAACGGAATATACTCACAGCAACCAAGTCGGTGCAGGACATATATTCAGTTAGATGATAATTAGACTATACACGAATGATGAGGAAGAGTCAAGACAAAAAGGCGATTTTTTCAAAAAATTTTTTTAGAGGAGGATTTTTGTAATAAGTGCATAACATTAACAGTAAGTAGTATAGAAAGGGAGTGAGCGGTATGTATCGTGGTCAAATTCGTGGAAAAGAAGTGATCATTAAGTTAAGCAATCATGTACGGAAGCAAAAAGTCGATCAAGAAAAGTTATATCAAACAATTTTAGCATTTGGTGAAGCAGCATTTAATCAACAAAAAGAACAATTCGGCATTGTAAGCAAGCAGGGGTTAATTGTAGCCTCAGTTGAACAGCACGATTTGCCTGTGATTTCGGTCGATTATATTATCCCTTCTCATCATGTGTATGAATAAAGTCCAGTAAAGTCTGGGCTTTATTTATGTTATAGTCGTCAATAGATGAATTTTTTATAGAAAACAATTGTGAAAATATGTATGATCATAAATATATGAGGATAAAGGTGGGAACGTATGATGATCAAACAATGGACGATTCAGACGACGAAGCGAGATGAATTTGTAGACATTACTTCACTTGTTCAATCCTTTATTACAGAGAGTGGTGTACAAGAAGGAGTTGTTGTTGTTTATTGTCCACACACGACAGCAGGAATCACAATTAATGAAAATGCTGATCCAGATGTTAAACGGGACATGATTCGCCGTTTTGATGAATTGTATCCATGGTATCATTCTCTCGATCGGCATAGTGAAGGAAACACAGCTGCTCATATGAAAGCAAGCACGGTTGGATCATCTGCGCATGTCATTGTCACAAAAGGTCAGTTGCTTCTCGGAACATGGCAAGGCATTTATTTTTGCGAGTTCGATGGACCGAGAACGAGAACATTTTATGTGAAGGTGATTGAAGGATGAACGAACAACGTATTTTGCCGGCAGTACGTTCGATGAAAGATTTTGACAGGCTATTAAAAATGAATTATGAATATGGTGTGTTTTTAGACATTCATATCGGTATGTTGAAAAGTGTGTATACATATGCAAATGAACATGGGAAAAAAATGTTTCTTCACGTTGATTTAATACAAGGGCTAAAAAGTGATGAGTATGCGACAGAATTTTTATGTCAACTCGTTAAACCGTACGGATTGATTTCAACCAAAAGCAGTGTGATCACGAAAGCAAAACAAAAAGGTGTTGTTGCGATTCAACGAACATTTATTATTGATTCGAACGCCTTTGAACGAAGTGTTCAACTTGTCGAAAAAACAAATCCTGATTATATTGAGGTATTACCTGGTGTTGTTCCGAAAGTTATCTCTCAACTTCATGAACGAACTGGGAAAGAAATTATTGCTGGAGGATTAATAGAAAACGAAACCGAAGTGGAAGCGGCGATTGCTGCAGGGGCTGTTGCGGTAACGACATCAAATGTCGAACTTTGGCGATATTTCGAGCCAAAATAAATATATTGACAGCGTTTTCGAAATCGATTAGTCTTATAGTAAGTTCATCATGTTAGTGGCAGAGAAACGGAGACTCACACGCATTTTTATTGATTGCGGTGTGGGTCTTTTTTTGTAAGGGGGATAGGTGTATGTACATTTTAGCTCTTGATCAAGGAACAACGAGTTCGCGCGCTATTTTATTTAATCAAAAAGGGGAAATTGTTCATATTGCACAAAAAAAGTTTACACAATATTTTCCACAGCCAGGATGGGTGGAGCATAACCCAAATGAAATTTGGGGTTCTATTTTAGCTGTCATTGCAACAGTATTATCAGAAGCAGCTGTTGAGCCGAAACAAGTTGCGGCCATCGGTATAACAAACCAGCGTGAAACGACAGTAGTGTGGGATAAACAAACAGGTCAGCCAATATATAATGCCATCGTGTGGCAATCGCGCCAGACAGCACAAATTTGCGAAGAGTTGAAAAAGAATGGATACGATGACCTATTTCGTCAGAAAACAGGTTTGCTTATTGATGCTTACTTTTCAGGAACGAAAGTGAAATGGATTTTAGATCATGTGGAAGGAGCACGAGAAAAAGCGGAACGAGGGGAGTTATTATTTGGAACGATTGATACATGGCTTACTTGGAAGCTATCTGGTGGAAAAGTGCATGTGACAGACTACTCTAACGCTTCAAGAACGTTAATGTTCAATATTTATGAACAAAGATGGGATGATGAACTACTCGGCATTTTACAAGTGCCAAAAGCAATGCTACCGGATGTTCGGCCATCTTCAGAAATTTACGCACATACAGCACCGTACCATTTCTTTGGGCAAGAAGTGCCGATTGCTGGTATTGCAGGAGATCAACAGGCAGCTTTGTTCGGGCAAGCATGCTTTGAACAAGGAATGGCGAAAAACACGTATGGAACAGGTTGCTTTATGTTAATGAATACGGGCGAAAAAGCAGTTCAGTCTAAACACGGTTTATTAACGACAATTGCATGGGGAGTCGATGGAAAAGTCGAATATGCGTTAGAAGGAAGCATTTTCGTTGCTGGATCTGCCATTCAATGGTTACGTGACGGATTACGAATGATTAAGGAAGCAAAAGATAGCGAAGCATATGCAACGAAAGTACAATCAACAGATGGTGTATATGTGGTACCGGCGTTTGTAGGACTTGGGACACCATATTGGGATAGCGATGTACGAGGAGCGGTATTTGGCTTGACACGCGGAACGACAAAAGAGCACTTTATTCGCGCAACGCTTGAGTCACTTGCATATCAAACGAAAGATGTGCTAACTGCAATGGAAGCGGATGCGGGGATTACGTTAAAAACGTTACGTGTTGATGGTGGAGCGGTAAAAAACAATTTTCTAATGCAATTTCAAAGTGACATCCTCGGCGTACCCGTTGAAAGACCAGTTGTGAACGAAACGACTGCTCTCGGTGCTGCTTACTTAGCAGGGCTCGCGGTTGGCTATTGGCAAAGTAGAGAAGAGATTGCGAAACAATGGAATATAGATCGTGCTTTTGAACCAAAAATGAATGTTGATGTTCAACAACAACTTTATGATGGATGGAAAAAAGCAGTTCGTGCTGCCCAAATGTTTAAATAAAGAGTCAAACCGACTGTGTTTTGGGCAGTCGGTTTATTTTTATAAATAAAACTATGTTCTAAATAATCAATAAGAAAAACAAAATATTTTGTTAATATAACCGTTTTCACATCCGAAAAAATGTGATAATATAATCAATAAAAAAGAAAAAAATTTTGTTTTTAAAGAAATGTGAGGGCTATATGGTATATGATGGGATTATTTTGAGCATTTTAATCGGTTTATTTCGCGGAGGCAATTTTAAAGGGATCGCGACATTAAAGTTAAAAGGCGGTTGGATCTTCCCTGTGCTGTTGCTTGTGCAATGGATTTTCTTCCTATTGCAAGACCGAATTGCTTTTCTAGCGAATATAAGCAACGTCACATTTATTATCGTTTACATCGTTGGACTAACATTTATTTGGCTTAATCGCCATTATCCGGGAATGAAAACGATCTTCGCAGGCGTGCTTTTAAACTTTATTGTTATTGCATTAAACGGTGGTAGAATGCCTGTATCACTTGAAGCTACCCAAGCCGTTTTAGGACAAGAATACGTTGAACTTTTAAAAACGGGACTTTACGGAAAGCATACAGCTATTACAGCTGATACGATATTTCCGTTCTTAGGCGACATCATTCCGTTAGCGCCACCTTATCCGCGAGCGAAAGTGATTAGCATTGGCGACGTTGTCATGAATATCGGTGTCTTTTTGTTTATTCAGTATTTAATGATGAAAGAGAAACAAACAAATGCTTCCCAACCAATACATGAAGGGAGGTGAAACACATGAACGCACGCGTAAAAAATGTACTTATTAACTTAATTGTCATCGGTTCCGTTGTTGTTGCGTTGACGTCGGGGATTAAAATAATTGGATTTTGATTAAGCAAAAAAAGGGAGGCTCACTCCCTTATTTTTTAAATTATTATTTTAGGATGAGTGATTGATCTATGATAACAGTTCGATCAAAGGTATATGTTGTTCTTCTGGGAATATTCAGTTTTGTTCTAAGTACTGTTGCTTTTGGCTTTTCGTTACCTTATCCCAAACTTGAAGAATGGTTATGGATATATTTTTTAGCTATCTCTTCATTCGTTCTTACTCGTTTTGAAATTCAGTTTGAAAATAAAGGTTCGTTTTCAATGGACTCAGCTATTTTCCTAGCGGCGGCTCTTCATTTCGGCTTCCTTGTTTCATTCTGGGTCTTATTGCTTTTTTATTCACTTCAAATTGTGTATAACCGAGCTGTGCCGATATGGGCTCATTTACTAAACTTTTTTATGTATTTAATCATGATACTCGCAACTAGCTTTTCATTTAGTTTTTTGAATGGAAAAGTGGGAGGAGAAATTGTATATAATTTATCTCCTTATTTTTTGAGTTTAATTGTGTATTTTTTAATTAATGTAATTATTTTGATCGGCTTTTATCGTTCTGCACAATCAAGATTTACGGGGGTATTTAACCGTGGCCTTTTAAAAGAAGTGTTTTTTGCATATTTCGTCACACTCCTGCTCTCTTTAGTGCTTATTATCTTAATCGATAACGAAGGGTTTTTTGGATTGTTTTTGTTTACGGTTTTAGTTGTTTTGCTGTCTATTACATTCGGAAAAGTGCTTGAGTGGTATCAAGAAATGGCCAATCAGGCAAATAAAGATTACCTCACCGGCTTATATAACCACGGATATTTTAAAGATTACTTAAAGGAATTATTTCGGGAGACGAAAAAAACAGGTGGCCAGTTTTCGATCGCTTTTTTAGATTTAGATGATTTTAAAAAATATAATGATTATCATGGTCATGTGCAAGGTGATCGATTATTAAAGTTTGTTGGGGAATTTTTGAGAAACGAAACAAAAGATTTAGGATATATTGTTGCCCGTTATGGTGGAGAGGAGTTCGCGATTGCTTTACCCAGAATAACAAAACATGAAGCAGCAGCTTTTATGGATCAATTACGAAAAAAATTAAACGATACACCATTTGACGGAGTTGACCGCCTTCCGTATCGTTGCATTTCGTTTTCATGTGGAGTTGCGGAGTATGAGTCTGACATGTATGAAGAAAGTGAACTATTACATAAGGCTGATCAAGCGCTTTATTATTCAAAAGCACAAGGGAAAAATAATGTACAATTGTACGATGCGAAAAGAATATCGCGTGATGCATTGAAATTTAAAGAAGATTTAGATGCGATTGAAGAGCAGTTAAAATTGTTGCTTTATAAAGATGTATATACATACCGTCATAGTAAACGTGTATTTAAATATGCAATGGAATTTAGCGATCGTTTAACTCTTACGGAAGAGGAAAAACGTACACTCGTTTTAGGGGCGCTTGTTCATGATATTGGAAAAATCGAAGTTTCACGAGATATTATTAACAAAACAAGCAAGCTTGATCCAGATGAATGGGAAATAATGAAAAAACACGTTATATGGGGGAAAGAAATTGTCCTTTCGGATGGTCGGTTTGAAGAAGTTATTCCTCTTGTTGAACTTCATCATGAACGTTATGATGGACGAGGATATCCTT
Source organism: Anoxybacillus kestanbolensis (assembly GCF_001996285.1). Taxonomy (NCBI): domain Bacteria; kingdom Bacillati; phylum Bacillota; class Bacilli; order Caryophanales; family Anoxybacillaceae; genus Anoxybacillus; species Anoxybacillus kestanbolensis. The sequence goes on from NZ_MQAD01000005.1 coordinate 128,925, forward strand.
ATGGACTGAAAGGCGAAGAGATCCCGAAATTAGCACGTATTTTGTGTATTATTGATTCATTTGATGCGATGACAACAGACCGCCCGTATCAACGAACAAAAACATTCTCCGAAGCAATTGTTGAATTGCGCCGCTGTTCTGGGACGCAATTCGATCCTCAATATGTCGAGCCATTTATCCAAATGATTGAAGAATATTATCCTGAGAAAGTCGGAAATGAAAACAAAACTGTCTCACCGTGAGGCAGTTTTTATTTTTTCTGAAAATTGATCGTTTGTGAATGATATATGAAATAAAATGATTATTTTTGATTAAAATTGAATGAATTTGATTGATTTTTTGTATATATTTCAGTATGATAAAAATGTAAGCGGTTTAAAAAGGAGGCGTGAAGTTGTTAACACCAGAACGACATCGCATTATTTTACAGCTGTTACAAGAAAAAGAAGTTGTCAAGCTACATGAACTCGTTGAAGCAACGCAATGCTCCGAGTCGACAATTCGACGTGATTTAAGTCAGTTAGAAAAAGAAAAAAAATTAAAGCGCGTCCATGGTGGTGCAGCGTTGTTACAACAAAAAAGAGAAGAGCTGAGCGTTTTTGAAAAATCGACGAAAAACATTCATGAAAAACAGCTTATTGGTAAATATGCATCAAGTCTTATTCAAGATGGAGATTGCATTTATTTAGATGCGGGAACGACAACATTACAGATGATTCCTTATATTCAAGCAAAAAATATCGTCGTTGTGACAAATGGAATGATGCATATTGATGCACTATTAGAAAAGGATATCCCGACGTATGTTGTTGGCGGATTAATTAAGAAAAAAACGAATGCATTAATCGGGCGAGGAGCTATTCACTCGTTGCAGCAATATAGTTTTGACAAATGTTTTATTGGAGTAAATGGCGTTCATATTGATTTTGGTTATACGACTCCAGATCCTGAAGAAGCGTTTATGAAACAAACAGCCATTCATTTGTCACAACAAGCTTTTGTATTAGCTGATCATTCGAAATTAAACGAAAGCACGTTTGCAAAAATTGCCGAATTACAAGAGGCAACGATGATTACGGATGAAACAGATGAAGAATTGCTAGCGATGTATGAAGCAAAAACGACAGTAGAGGTTGTGAAATGATGATTTATACATGTACGTTAAACCCTTCCGTCGACTATGTTGTTGAAGCGCAACAGATCGAACTTGGAAAATTAAATCGTGCGACAAAAACATCCTATTTTCCTGGGGGGAAAGGAATTAATGTATCACGCGTACTAAAACGACTACACATTCATAATATTGCCCTCGGGTTTATCGGTGGATTTACCGGACAGTTCATCGCTGATGAATTGAAACGGGAACATATTTTAACGGATTTTATTACTGTACCTGGACAAACGCGATTAAACATTAAGTTAAAAGGAGAAAGAGAAACAGAAATAAATGGCGAAGGGCCTGTCATCAGCGATAAACATAAAGAAGCGCTGATCGATAAAATTAAGCAGCTAAAAAAAGGAGATATCCTTGTTTTAGCAGGAAGCCTTCCGCCGTCGATAGATGATACATTTTACGTCATGATGATGGAAGAAGCGAAAAAACGAAAAGTTGCAGTTGTTGTTGATACGAGTGGTAGTGCATTGAAACAAGCAATCGCATACGAACCATTTTTACTTAAACCGAATCAAATGGAGCTTGGGGAATTGTTCGGAGTGAGTATTCATAGTCGCCATCAAATTATAGAATACGGAAAAAAACTAATTGACAATGGTGTGCAACATGTCATTGTGTCCCTTGCTGGAGATGGGGCAATTTTGTTCCATAAAGACGTCATATTAATCGCTCAAGCCCCAAAAGGAATGGTAAAAAATTCAGTTGGGGCAGGTGATTCGATGGTAGCAGGATTTTTAGCTGCGTACGTGAACGAAGCACCACTTGAAGAAGCATTTCGATATAGCGTCGCAGCAGGGAGTGCGACGGCATTTTCGGAAGATTTATGCACAGAAGATGAGGTTTATCGCTTATTAGAACAAGTGACCATCATCAGAATGGAGGATCGTGTATGAGAATAACAGATTTGTTGACAGAAGATACGATTGTTCTTGATTTGAAAGCCCGAACAAAAAAAGAAGTGATTGAGGAATTAGCAAATGTTCTTGAGAATACGGGGAAATTGTACGATCGTCAGACGTTTATCGAAGCAATTTTTGCTCGCGAAGCGCAAAGTACGACAGGAATCGGAGAAGGAATTGCCATCCCTCACGCAAAAACGAAGGCGGTGCGCACCCCAGCCGTTGTTTTTGGACGTTCGAAAGAGGGAATTGATTACGATGCGTTGGACGGAAAAAGAAGCCATTTGTTTTTCATGATTGCTGCACCAGAAGGAGCCAACGATACTCACTTAGAAGCGCTATCCCGCTTGTCAACATTGTTAATGGATACATCGTTTCGCTCAGAAATTGAAAACGCTTCATCAAAACAACAAATTATTCAGACGATTCAAGAAAAGGAGGGAGAAATGGTGACTGAAGAAAAACAGACGGTTGGAAAGAAAAAAGTATTAGCCGTGACAGCGTGCCCAACAGGGATTGCGCATACGTATATGGCTGCTGATGCTCTGAAGGCGAAAGCAAAAGAAATGGGAGTGGACATAAAGGTAGAAACGAATGGTTCAAGCGGGGTGAAAAATGAGTTAACACAACAAGAAATTGAAGATGCTGTTGCCATTATCGTTGCAGCAGATAAGCAAGTAGAAATGGACCGATTCGATGGAAAACATGTCATCCAAGTACCTGTTGCCGATGCGATTCGTAAACCAGAGCACCTCATTGACCGAGCATTAAAACAAGATGCCCCAATTTATCGTGCAAGTGGTGGCAATCGCTCGTATGCATCGAAAGAACGAACAGGTTTTTATAAACATTTAATGAACGGCGTATCGAATATGCTTCCGTTCGTTGTTGGTGGCGGAATTTTAATTGCGATCTCATTTATTTTTGGTATTAAAGCGTTTGATCCAAATGATCCGTCATTCCATCCGATTGCAAAAGCATTAATGGACATCGGTGGTGGTAGTGCCTTTGCCCTCATGATTCCTGTTTTAGCTGGATTTATCGCGATGAGCATCGCCGATCGCCCAGGATTTGCACCGGGGATGGTCGGAGGATTTATGGCCGCGAATGGCGGTGCAGGCTTTTTAGGTGGACTAATTGCGGGATTTTTAGCCGGTTATCTCGTTGTTGGATTGAAAAAATGGTTTAGCCGTTTGCCACAATCACTTGAAGGAATTAAACCTGTTCTACTTTATCCATTATTCGGAATATTGCTCACGGGACTTATTATGATGTATGTCGTCATTGACCCAGTGAAAGCATTAAATGTAGGAATGAAAACATGGCTTGAAAATATAGGCACAGGTAACCTTGTTTTGCTTGGCCTTGTCCTTGGAGGAATGATGGCAGTCGATATGGGTGGACCGATCAATAAAGCGGCGTTTACGTTTGGAATTGCGATGATTGATGCAGGGAACTATGCACCGCATGCAGCTATTATGGCAGGTGGAATGGTTCCACCTTTAGGATTAGCGATTGCGACAACATTATTTAAAAAGAAATTTACAAAAGCAGAGCGGGAAGCAGGAAAAACATGCTATATTATGGGGGCTTCATTTATCACAGAAGGGGCCATTCCGTTTGCAGCGGCTGATCCAGGACGTGTCATTCCATCAATTATTGTTGGTTCAGCGGTTGCCGGAGCGTTGACGATGATGTTTGGTATCGGTCTCCCAGCTCCACATGGTGGAATTTTTGTAATCCCGATCGTAAAAGGAAACCCGTTGTTATATGTGCTTGCCATTTTAATTGGTTCACTTGTGACTGCATTCATGGTTGGTTTGTGGAAAAAAGAAGTAAAAGAATAATAGATAAAGAGCGCGCGATAAAAAATCGCGCGTTTTTTCTTAAAAAAAATACTTTGACAAAGATAATCATTATCATTTAATATATAGTTGTTGAAAATGATTATCAATAATAAGGATAGGGGGATTACTAATGGCAAAAGTCATTATGGTATTCACAAGTATGACAGGGAATACAGAAGAGATGGCGGAAGCGATTGCTGAAGGTGTTCGAGAACAAAGTGCGGAGTTAGATGTGAAAGAAGTATTAGACGCCACAGCAACAGAGCTCGAGGAATATGACGGTATTTTGCTTGGAGCGTACACATGGGGAGATGGTGAATTACCAGATGACTTTTTAGATTTTTACGATGAATTAGATAGCGTTGATTTGACAGGTAAAAAAGCGGCTGTTTTCGGCTCATGCGATTCAAGTTATGAAAAATACGGTGCTGCCGTTGATATTTTAATTGAAAAGTTGCAAGAACGTGGGGCTGAAGTCGTTCTCGACGGGCTCAAGGTTGAATTGACACCGACAAATCAAGAGAAACAATTATGTCGTTTATTCGGTCGAGATTTTGTAAAACATTTGTAAAAGGTCGTTTTACACACGACCTTTTTTAAATAAACTATGTTCTAAATAATCAATAAAAAAGAAAGAACAAGTCAATAACTAACTTGTTCAAATCGAGAGCGCTTTGATGATGTTTCGATATCTGACTTATAATAAGATGGAAAATACATATACACATCTGTTCCTTCTCCAACTTCACTATGAATAAATAAATCTCCTTTCATCGTCTCAACGATGCGGTATACAACCATCATTCCGAGACCGGTTCCTTTTGCTCCTTTTGTTGTAAAATACGGTTCTCCTAAACGTTCAATTTGTTCTTTCGTCATGCCAACTCCTGTATCACCAATATGAATAAGTACGTAATCTTTATCGATCGATACGTTAATACGCAACGTACCTCCATTTGGCATCGCTTCAATGGCGTTCTTCATTACATTGAGTAAACATTGCTGAAACTTTTGACGTTCTCCTTTCACTGCAAACGGGACAAGAGATGTTTGAATTTCAATGCTACTCATGTTGGCAAAGGGGCGTAAAATATCAATCACTCGTTCGATTTCTGTTTTTACATTTAACTTTTCAACATGTTCTGGCGCCGGTTTTGCAAATGTTAAATAATCGGTAATAATAGCCTCAGCGCGATCAATCTCCTCAATGGCAATTTGAATATATTGTTTATCTTTATAATTCATTCGTTCGCTTTGGAGTAGCAATTGCATAAATCCTCTCGATACGGTTAATGGGTTACGCACCTCATGTGAAATAGAAGCAGCTAAATGTCCAACGACTTCCATTTTTTCAGCGCGGACAATACGCCGCCGAAGTTCGCTATGTTTTTGAATCGTTTCGGTAATGTAAGCACCTAAAAATGCTGCAAGCGGTTGCGCTGGAAAGTATGTTGAAATAATGTGTGACAATTGGTATTCATCATCAATATGTATGTGAGAGAGTATCATTGTTAAAATAGCTGTGCCAATCGATAAAAGAGTAATGAAAGTTATTCGTTGCTTGGATGATAAAGATGTTGTAAACTTTCGGTACAAAAAGAAACAAGTCACAACTTGAACGGTTGTAATGATCATTGTTACTATGATGCCCTCTGTACCGCCGATGATGATACGGTAAACTACAGTAATTATCGAAAGAAAAAGAGCTGAAAATGCGCCACCATATAAACCACCAATCCAAATGGCCACTTGACGCAAATCGAAAACAAACCCATTTGTCGTATGTATCGGAAACGTCATACAAAATATAATACATATGCCGATTGCGATCGTTTTCAACATCGTTTTCACGTGATCGGATATGCGGCGTTCTTCAAGCCAAATCGGAACGATCAATAATGCTAATATAATAAAAAATAAGTTTAGCAATATTTCTTTGATTAGTGAGGGCATGTGAAGCCACTCCTTTCGACATATATTTCGAATTATTTGAATATTTAAGTCGAATGATCTCTTTTCATTGTAGGGAAAGTTAACGATGATGTGAATACATAATAGTTCGATGTTTTATGTCATGTTTCTACAAATTTTGCGCAATTTCGCATCTTTATGTGGTATGATGGGAAGAAAAGGAGATGAGAGAATGGGTGAGAAAGCGTTAACGAATAAAAAAATTGCACTATGTGCCTCGCGTAAGATAGAGGAAATGAGCATGCTTATCGCTAAACAAGGAGGTATTCCTCTCTCTCGACCTGCCCAAGGAACGATGTTTTTCAATAAAGAGCTAGAGCAACAGCTTCATCAAATGATCAATGAACCAGTCGATTGGTTTATTTTCACAACAGGAATTGGTGCCGAAACGTTAATAAAAAAAGCAGACGAATGGGGAATGAAAGATGCGTTACTTCAGGTCATTCGCCGAGCACATATAGCGGCACGGGGCTATAAAACAGTAAATGTGCTACGTACGTACGGTATCAGTCCGCATATAACGGCAAATGATGGAACGACACGTGGCCTTATACGTGCTTTGGGAGATGTCGAATGGGAAAATAAACATGTGGTTGTTCAGCTTTACGGAGATTCTGTTCCATCCTTACAACAATTTTTAGTTAAACAAGGGGCTTTGTACAAAGAAGTATGGCCATATCTTCATACTCCACCTACACCAAGTGTGATGAAACAGCTTGTTGATGAAATCATTTCTCGATCTGTACAAGCGGTTTGTTTTACATCAGCAATTCAAGTGCGTTTTTTCTTTTCGGTTGTGAACGAATGGGGATACATACGTGAAATTAAACGAGCATTGGCCGATGACGTTGTAGCTGTTGCGGTTGGAAAGGTGACAAAAGAAGCGTTACATGAAGAAGGGGTTGCACGTGTCATTGCACCGGATCACGAACGTATGGGGGCCATGATTGTCGAACTCGCAAAATATTTTGAGAAAAAGTAGCCGTGCATACAATATGCGCGGCTACGTACGAAATAATTCAACTGTTGCGCGTAGCTGATCACTAAGTTTTGCAAGCGTTTGGGCGGCCGAAGAAATTTGTTCGTTCATTGCTAATTGTTCTTCTACAGTTACAGCGCTTTCTTTACTTTTTTGCATGACTTGTTGTGCTAGTTGTTTTAATTGTTTCATCGTTTCAGTTATTTCGTTTGAAATCGCGGTCATTTGTTCAATCGCAGCGTTAAGTGCAAGTAAATTTGTTTGTTCGGCGATTGCTGTAATGACGTTTGTAATTTTTCCGATTGTTTCCGAATGTTGCTGGAGCGATTCAACAAGTGTTTTTGTTGTAAACATCGCATCATGCAATTCGTGTGCCTGTCTCGTAACTGCTTGAATGGCTTGTTTTCCTTTATTGACGGAATGATGTGCTTGTTCTGCTGAAGTAAGTAGATCTTCTGTACTTTCGGCAATTTGACTCATTCCTGTCGCAAACTCGTGTAAAACTTCCATAAAATTGTCTTCGTTTTTCCTCATAACTTGTTAAAAATTTGTCATCTTTTAACAATAAATAAGTAAGTATGTCTTTTCTTTCTTCATAAAAATAGGTGACCATTTCGCTTGTTTTTGTTATGATATTGAAGCGATGGTCGATGAGACGACTATACATCTCTTTTGTTTCGTTCATTCTTAATATTTGAAATGTTCCTACACATATCGCGAATAGCAAAATGAAGAAACATCCGAAAAATATTTTTTGACAAATACCTATATTTAACCACCTTTATATTTAATTTCCAACCTGATTATATGTTTAAAAGTAAAAGGTGGTTTGTGCGAACAAAATAAAAAGGTATCCCTAACATTATCCGGGGATACCTTTTTTTAGTTTTGAAACCATTGAGATCGGCAATGTCCGATGTTGGCGCACTTGACCGATAAATAGTAAGCTAAGGGGTGTTGCGTGTATTGTATAACAGACGCCGACGGAAACGATTGTTGTAATTGAAAACAAAAGCACCGCTTGTAATATAGAATACATTGTCGTCGAAATGATTGCTGCAAACACATATAGAAAGAATATATGACCGATATATGCTCCGTACGTATATTGACTAATGAACCGTAATGCTGTGTATAATCGCGATTTTGTTTGTACGATCGTAATCGATAAACCATATAACAAGAAAATTTCTGATGTGACATATAACACCATGGAAGGTTTTAAATACGTAATCGTTGTTAAATCGATCGAAAAAATGCTTTGCGATGTAAATAATTCATACCCAACAAAAATAAATAAAGATAAAAATAAAAATGTGTTAAGCGGGATAGCCCGAATTACAAACTTTCGCCAAGTTGGTAAAGTGTATGCAGCGAAACCACCCAAACAAAAATAGAAAAAATAAGCTAAAAATGTACGATCCACATAATGTATATATGACTCGCTTTGAACGATCGGAGAAATGAATGTAATAAAACTAATGTAAATGAGTGCACTAATTGTAATAAATGATTTCCAATATTTTTTTTGCTCAAGCCAACGGAAAAATGGAACAAATATCACAACAAGTATATGAAATTGTATGATCATGACGACGTACCATAAATGTGGGGCTGCTTCTCCAAGCAATAGCTGTTTCATCGCTTCAAATGTATGTGGATGACTAAATACAAAGTAAATAGATGACCATGTTATATACGGGACGATTAGCTCTTTCCATTTATGGGACATGTAACGTGAGTAAGAAATCACTTCTGTTAGTTGTGAGATATGAAATCCGACTAAAAATACAAACACAGGAGCGGAAAATTTAACGAATTGAAACCAGATACTGAGCATAATCGCTTCCTCCGGATGAGGTGAGCGGTGATTCATTACATATAATACTGCACTTTGAAACACGACAGCTAAAAATGCTAAACTTTTCATAATGGTTAATTCTGCAGGTGTTTTTTTTGTCATTTTGCCTCACCAGTTTCATTTGTCAGTTTATTCATATACTAGTATAATGCTAATAGTTTCACAAAGTTGGTTAGGGAAATGAACATTTATTGAAAAAAACATCGCAAATTCATGAATATTAATAATCAATATGATGTAAAACGTTTACAAACACAAATAAGGAAGGTGAAAACATGCGTTACCATACACATATTGTTTCATCGTTAGCCATTGGAGCTGGCATCGCAACATACACCCCTGTATCTTTTACTATCGCTTATGCTACGGGATTAGTTATTGGGGGATTGCTCCCTGATATTGATGAACCAAACTCATATATTGGTCGCCGTTCACTAGGTGTAGCGAAACAAGTAAAAAAAGCGTTCGGTCATCGTGGATTTACGCACTCGCTATTAGCATGGGGAGCAATCACAGCTGTTTTATTATTACAGCACTTTTCCTCTTTTACGCTCGGGTTATGCTTAGGTTATGCGTTTCACATTCTAGCTGATTATTGTTCTAGCCAAGGTGTTCCGTTATTATGGCCATTTTCTAAAAGAAGATATCGGTTTATCGTTACATATCGTACATCTAGTTTTCTTGAAACCGTGCTTTTTTACTGCTTTCTCGCCTTATTCATTTATTTTTTAATGAACGGCGCGATAGAAGAGCAAGATTCACTATTTTTGTTTTAATTTATTGATTTTTTAGAATAGATTGACTATTATTAGGGTGAGATTGGCGAAAATGGGGGATGAGGATGAAAACGGCAGATTTATGTGATCAATATGGAGAACGTGTGCGTGTTTGTTCACTTTCATTTCAAAACTACGGGGGAAAAACATCGTTTTATGGACCCATTACAACAGTAGATGTTATGGAAGATAATGTACTCGTTCGAGAAGCACTCGAAACGGTACCCGCAGGCAGTGTGGTTGTTGTTGATGGGAAAGGTTCGAAACAATGTGCGCTTGTGGGCGATCGTCTTGCGCAAATTGCATGTGACCGTCAATTAGCAGGCATTATTGTACATGGATGCATTCGTGATTCGAAAGAAATAAGCACGATGCCAATCGGTGTCGTTGCCCTCGGAACATGCCCGCGCAAAAGTAAAAAAGAAGGAAAAGGGGCACGAGATACGATTGTACATTTCGGGGATATAGAGTGGAAGCCAGGTACATATGTATATGTTGATGAAGATGGAGTGATTGTTTCAGACGGGCCTTTGCATGAATAACGATTTGTTCGGTTATTCTATCGTCTAGGGGGCTTTTGACTGTTAATGATAAATGTATAAATATTTATAAAAATTTTATAAAAATCTGATGATCATTTTATGTGAAAAAAGTCAAAAAGGGGCTGGGAGAAGATGATTCGCACGTACAAAGTTGAAACAGAGGGAGGTGAATACCGTTACAGAAAAACGGAAAACATCAAGAAACTTGACTTCGGAGCGTCAAAGAAACGAGAGTAGCTTTTCGCGAAATCGGGTGCGATGAACAAGGAAGGAAACAGTCTTGTAAGTTTTCTGTAACGGGCTGGACGATGGAGAAAAAACGAACAATGCCAGAAGATGAAGTAGCGTTTGCTGAACAAGAGATCAACCGTTATTTTTATGGCTATCCGCATGAAGAAGGCGTTCCGTTTTATATGGGGAACAACACACCAGCTATTCGTGTGAACAAGCGAGAAGAATGAGTCGGGCGATCAGCCCGACTTTTTTCATTACTCTGTTTTATCACTTTGGCTTTTGTTTTGCTTACGGCCTTTACTATTATCTCCTGCACCTTCATATAGTTGCCCGTGTTGTGTCGGTGCGTTTTGATTTCGACTTCCTTCGTTCACTTTTTTTGTCATGTTCTTTGCTCCTTTCTGCTACAATAAACGTAACATGTTTATTTTTTCAAAAAGGGGTGGAGTTATGCGCGCATGGCATAAAGAGGCGGAAAAACAATGGGATGAGCGGGCAGAGTGGTGGCATCAAAGTAGTGAAGACATGTGGGAGAGAGGAAGTCGAAAAACGATCATTCCGTTTGTGACGACATATATGCCGAAAGAAGGATATATTGCAGATATTGGATGTGGGGATGGATACGGGTCATATAAACTATGTCAGCAAGGATATCGTGTCATCGGATTAGATTTATCAAGTGAAATGATTGAATTAGCCAAAAACCGAAGAACTCATGAACATCTTCATTTTCAACAAGCGGATATTATGAATTTACCTTTTCCAGATGAAACGTTTACAGGTGCGATGATTATTAACTGCTTGGAATGGACTGAACGTCCACTTGCTGCACTTGAAGAAGTTCGTCGGGTGTTAAAAACAAATGCATATGTATGCGTCGGCATTCTTGGCCCAACGGCCGCTCCTCGAGTGAATAGCTATCGTCGTTTATATGATGAAGCAGTCATTTGTAATACGATGATGCCATGGGAGTTTGAACAGTTAGCAAAGGAAAATGGTTTCACGCTTGTTGCACAAGAAGGGGTATATAAGCGAGGAGTTGACGCTTCTATTCCCCAACAACTACCAACAGAATTAAAACAAGCGCTTTCGTTTCTTTGGTTGTTTATGTTGCGAAAAAGGTAGGGGACGGATTATTGCCCCCTACCTTTTTGTTGTACTTCCAGTTTCTCATTTCCCATAAAGAAAATGGCGAACGCTGCGAGTGCAATCGGAACTAATGCGATAGAAAATGCATACGTGATGGATGAAGCCATGGCATCTACAATTTTTTGCAACACATTGGGTGGGATTTGAGCTCGTGTTCCAGCTTCAAACAATGCATGCGGATCCGGAGAAAATGAAGCTGTGTTCGCACCGAACGTGTTATGTAACTCGTTAATTAATTTGTTTGATTGAATTGTACCGAAAATCGTTACACCAATCGTCATACCGAGCGAGCGGAAAAACGAGTTTGTTGAGTTTGCTGTACCTCGAAAACGAGGTTCTAAGTTATGCATAGATGCCGACGGTAAAAGTGAGAAGGAGAAACCCACCCCAAATCCAGTTAATGCCATATAAACAGTTAACCATAGTCGCGATGTTTCTGGTGTCATCATACTGAGAAGAAGCATACCAAAAAAATAGGCGATAATCGAAACGAACATAATATTTCGATAGGATGTTTTCGTTTGGGAAATTCCTGCTACCGAGCTTCCCGCAACAGAACCAAGCATCATTGGCATTAAAATGAGGCCAGCATTTTTAGCAGTTCCTCCATATACAGCTTGGACAAAAATAGGAATAAACACAGTTAAAATAACGAATGTTGCTCCATATAAAAATGCTAATAGTTGTGCGATCGCAAACGTGCGCCGTTTAAACAAAACAAATGAGATGATTGGCTCTTTTGCTTTTGTTTCTACATATAAGAAAGCCACAAAGAAAACAAAGCTAATAGAAAACAATGAAATGATAGGAGTTGACTTCCAATCGTATTGTTTTCCACCTAATTCTAATGCAAACATTAAACTAACGACAGCAACAACGAGAGTCAAAGCGCCAAACCAGTCAATAGCTTGTTTTGTATGCTGTGTCGATTCTTTGTAATAACGAACAATGAAAAAAATAGACAATAAACCGATTGGGACATTCACATAAAATACCCAATGCCAACTTAAATAATCGGTAATATAAGCACCGAGCAATGGACCAAGCACGCTTGATATCCCAAAGACCGCCCCGAGCAATCCTGTCATTTTTCCCCGTTTTTCTGGTGGGAACACGTCAAATACGATGGTAAATGCAATCGGCATTAATGCCCCGCCACCAATTCCTTGAATCGCGCGGAAAATGCTAAGTTGTACAATGCTTTGCGCTAAACCACAGAGCGCAGAACCGATTAAAAAGACGATTAATCCGAATAAAAAGAAACGTTTTCGACCATACATATCTGACAATTTCCCGAATATCGGCATACCAGCCATGACGGTCACCATGTAAGCGGATGTGACCCAAATAAATTGATCTACGCCGCCTAAATCTGCGACAATTGTACCGATTGCGGTTGCGACAATTGTATTATCCATTGCTGCCATAAAAATGGCTAATAACAGTCCCGCTACAATAAAAGAAATATGTCGGGTTTGATCAACCATGTGTACATCTCCTTTCTTTATGTATACAAAACATTATATTCTTTTTTTACATACTTACAAATAAAAAAGCTCTCGCAGAAAAGCGAAAGCCTACTCCCAAATGTAAGGCGTCTCTTGATAAACATAATAGTTGAGCCAATTGACAAACAGTAAGTTAGCGTGAGAACGCCATGTGTTATACGGTTGTTTATTTGGATCGTCATGTGGAAAATAATATTTTGGAATTTGAATGTCTAGACCTTTGGCTAAGTCGCGCTCGTATTCTTCTTTTAGCGTTGTGGCATCATACTCTGGGTGCCCTGTTAAAAACACTTGTTTGCCATCGTTTGAAATGACGAGACAGACGCCAGCTTCTTCGGATGAAGATAAAATGGTTAACTCTGAAACCGCTTCGATATGTTCACGTTTCACATCTGTATGGCGTGAGTGTGGGATTTTATGAATATCGTCAAATCCACGAATCAGTTTCACGTGCTTTTGTTCTAACACATGATCAAATACACCAAAACATTTTTGTGGTAAATCGTATTTTGGAATACCATAGTGATAGTACATCCCTGCTTGTGCACCCCAACAAATATGTAGCGTAGATGTGACATTTGTTTTTGTCCATTCCATTATTTTGGTCAATTCATTCCAGTAATCGACTTGTTCAAACGGTAAATGTTCAACAGGTGCCCCGGTAATGATCATACCGTCATACTTTCGATGGCGTACATGTTGAAATGTTGTATAAAATTGGTCAAGATGGTGTTTTGATGTTGTTTTTGCTTCATGTGTTTCTGGACGCAAGAAGGTTACATTCACTTGTAGCGGTGAATTTCCAAGTAAACGTAGCAATTGTGTTTCCGCTTTTTCTTTTTGGGGCATTAAGTTTAAAATAATAATGTTTAGCGGTCGAATGTCTTGAGAATAGGCACGATCTTCATCCATGACGAAAATATTTTCTTGTTCTAGTACCTCTTTCGCAGGAAGATCATGTGGAATATTAATTGGCAATGTCCTCAACCTCCATTTACATTATATAAATACATTCATTATAAAAATTTTTAGAAAATTGTTCAATGTTTTTTATTTTATTGATTTTTCTATTTACATTGTTGTATTCTTGTAAAAGCAATAATGATTTGGAGGGATGTACGTATGTTTATGTCATATGAAGAATATATGCGCCAAGTTGTACAACCGATGCGTGATGAATTAGTAAACGGTGGATTTAAAGAATTGCGCACGAGTGAAGAAGTGGAACAGTTTATGGAACAGGTAGAGGGAACAACTTTTGTTGTCGTTAATTCTGTTTGTGGTTGTGCAGCAGGGCTTGCGCGTCCAGCGGCTATTCAGGCGGTACAAATGAGCGAGAAAAAACCGAATCATCTCGTTACGGTTTTTGCAGGGCAAGATCGAGAAGCGACAGCTAAAATGCGTGAGTATTTTGTCGGTATCGAACCTTCTTCTCCATCGATGGCATTATTAAAAGGTAAAGAAGTTGTTCATTTTATTCCACGTCACGATATCGAAGCAAACTCGCTCGAAAATATTATGCAAAATATTATGCAAGCTTTTAGAAAATATTGCTAAGGGTGTCCTACAGACATCCTTTTTCTTTTGAGGTGAACGTATGATTGTGACAACTGCAGGTAGAACGAATGACCAAATGATCGAGAAAGCGAAACAAATTGCGTTAGAATTACAAACTTCATACATTCCGCGTCGAAAACGTTCCATTACGACCATCCACCAATTCGTAGCTCAACCTGTTCTTGTCGTTGGAAAAGAGAGATTAGAACTCCATTTTCCGAACGGACGTGAACCGTTATTTTTTCATCCTAATTCTGCTTCTTTTCGAGCAAAGCGCATTTTAAAAGGAGAAAGTGAACCGTTTTTACAAGCTACGAAGTTACAAAAGGGGATGACGTTTTTAGATTGTACGCTTGGATTGGCGACCGATAGTATTATCGCCAGCTTAGCTGTTGGTCCGGAAGGAAAAGTGGTAGGAATTGAGGGGAGTGTATATATCGCTTACTTAACAAAACAAGGGTTACGTCATTGGGATAGCGATGTAGTTGAACTTAATGAAGCGATGCGACGTATTTGTGTGCATCATGATGATTTTCGCTCATTTTTAGCGCAATGCGATGATAAATCATATGATGTTGTTTATTTGGATCCGATGTTTGAAGTAAGTATTGAAGAGTCGGATGGGATAAAGGGATTAAAACAGGTAGCGCTATATACGAACGTAACAAAAGAAGATATCGAACAGGCGAAACGAGTAGCCCGTCAACGAGTTGTGTTGAAAGATCATTGGCAAAGCTCGCGATTTCATCAATTTGGTTTCTCTGTTTATCGAAGAAAAACAGCAAAATTTCATTTCGGTACGATTGAACTTTCGTAAATGGCACAAAATAAAGCAGTAGGGGGTGAATCAGATGGGAAAACGAAAAAAAGATGCTTCGAAAGCGGGATTAAGCTCACCGGAGATCAAAGGGCAAGGTACGACTGACTATGAAACAGGAAACATTGAGTTGGATTCAAGTCGTAAAAAAACAAAGCGCGCGTAGGCTACCACATCATTGTGGTAGTTTTTTTGTAAAAAAAGAAATTCAAATACTTTTCTAACAATTATACTCATTTTTTCTTTACAATCTTAAAAAAAACATTTAGAATTGAATGGGTCCTCTCCCTTAACCCTTTTACCATGCGAAGTTGAATACGTTTTACAGCAAAAGACGCAGAAATTGATGGAGGTGTGGATATGTCGATGACGAAGAAAATTTTACTTGGAATGCTTACAGGAATCATCGTAGGTCTCGTTTTCAACCTAGCCCTTCCGACAGAATGGTTTGACCTCGCAAAGACGTACGTACTTAATCCACTTGGCACAATATTTATTAACTTAATCAAATTGCTCGTTGTTCCGATCGTACTTGTATCTCTTATTTTAGGTGCAGCGGGTGTCGGTGATCCGAAAAAACTTGGTCGTATTGGTATGAAAACAATTGCATTCTTTTTAATTACTACGTCCCTTGCGCTCGTTATCTCTTTAACGTTAGGATCTGTGATCCGCCCAGGAGAAGGGAATTTTAATTTAGAAGGAGCAGCGTTTGAAAAAAAAGAAGCTCCACCTGTTGTAGATACGTTATTAAACATTATCCCAACAAACCCGTTCCAAGCCATGGTAGAAGGAAATATGTTGCAAGTGATTGTTTTTGCGGTGCTTGTTGGAATGGCCATTGCTCGTTTAGGTGATCGGGTAAAACAAGTACGAGGGATAATAGAGCAAGCGAATGATATTCTCATGTACTTAGTAGAATGGGTCATGAAGTTTGCCCCATACGGTGCGTTTGCATTAATTGCGATTGCGATCGGTGGACAAGGATTCGATGCAATTGCGGCGATGGGGAAATACATGTTTGCGGTATTGTTAGCCTTGTTTATTCATTTCTTTGTCGTATACGGCACAGCTGTGTGGACACTTGGAAAAATGAGCCCGATTGCGTTTATTAAAGGGTTTTCTCCAGCAATGGCTGTAGCATTTAGTACATCAAGTAGCAACGCTACATTACCAGTATCGATGGAAACCGCACAAAAAAACTTAAACGTCCCAAAAAGCATCAGTGGTTTTGTCCAGCCGCTTGGAGCGACAATTAATATGGACGGAACGGCCATTATGCAAGGTGTGGCAACAATGTTTATCGCACAAGTGTACGGTGTAGATTTGACATTAAGTGATCTTTTGACAGTCATTTTGACGGCAACACTTGCGAGCATCGGTACAGCAGGCGTTCCGGGCGTCGGCTTAATTATGCTTTCTATGGTACTGACATCCGTCGGCCTACCTGTTGAAGGAATTGCCCTTATTTTAGGAGTTGATCGCTTGCTTGATATGACGAGAACAGTTGTGAATATTACAGGCGATGCGGCATGTGCGGTGATTGTGGCGAAATCAGAAGAGAAATATGAAAAGGCGAGCTAAACGAGGGAATCCATCCCTCGTTTATTATTTATAATAGATGAGATGAGAGAAACAATGACAGTCCGATGAACCGAATTTTTTCACGAGCCATGTTCCTTTATATTGTTGTAAAAGTTGTTGGGCACGCTCACATTCACTAAGCTCAGAAGAATATGTTTGAACGTGTGTAATTTCTCCATATGGACGAATGTAATCGATATGCCAACGTTTTCGTTTTTCCAGTTGCATATGACGTCGAATACGTGATTGAATGTTTCGTTTCGCACTCCCTACATAAATATAGTTTCCGCTCGGAAATAAAAAACTACCCAATTTACCGACTTCTACAGTAACATTGCTAGTTATGGTGAAGAATATAGCATATACTGTATGTTGATTGTCAAACATTTCTCACACCTCTTAAAAATTAGTCATTGAAAAATGAAGATCTTAGCAATACAATAAAAGAAGCGTATGTATGAAAAAAGGAGATGACGTTATGCTTTCAAATATCGGAGTGCCTGGTTTAATTTTAATTCTTGTCATCGCTCTTGTCATTTTCGGACCGAAAAAACTGCCTGAAATTGGACGTGCTTTCGGTGAAACGTTGCGTGAGTTTAAAAAGTCAACAAAAGGATTGCGCGACGAAGTATTAGAAGAGCTTGATGAAAATAAAAAATGAAGAGACGAATTCAACGATAAGGCGGCAACAGTATGTTGCCGTTTTTAACATGGAAAAAGGTAGGTGTTTACGCCCGTGGAACAAAAGAGACGATATGAAGATCAAGAGATGACGTTAGTCGAACACTTAGAAGAATTACGCAAACGCGTGTTTATTGTTGTCGGGGCTCTTATTTTATTTTTTATTGTAGGATTTATTTTTGTTCAAGATTTATATCGCTGGTTGATTGCTGATTTAGATGTAAAGTTAACTATTTTAGGTCCGACAGATATTTTATGGGTATATGTTATGTTAGCAGGGGTATTTGCCATCACAATGACGATTCCTGTATTTGTTTGGCAACTATGGATGTTCGTGAAGCCTGCTCTTACTCCAAGAGAACGAAAAGTAACGTTATCGTATATTCCAGCGACATTTTTGTTATTTGTTCTCGGTTTATGTTTTGGTTACTTTGTTGTTTTGCCGATGGTGTTCCACTTTTTAATGAGTCTTGGCGAAGATTTGTTCGCGACGATGTTTACAACAGAGAAGTATTTTCGATTTATTTTAAACATGACGATTCCGTTTGCTATATTGTTTGAATTACCGATCATCGTTATGTTTTTAACAAGCGTTGGTTTAATTAATCCGTACGCATTACAAAAAGTAAGAAAATACGCGTATTTTGTATTAGTTATTATTGCGGTAACGATTACCCCACCAGACTTTATTTCTGACTTTTTAGTAACCATCCCGTTACTCCTATTATATGAAGTGAGTATATCTATTTCAAAATTTGTGTATAAACGCAAAGAAAAGCAGCCAGAGCAAGAAGCGTCTTCAGAGTAGAAGGCGCTTTTTGTTTTTTAATTATTTGGCTAACGAAGGAAAAGTAGTCATGATCGTACCAAAAGAAGATGAACAGACCATTCTTGATGTACTTCGTTCCCAACTAGAAGGAAAAGACGCAGCTGTGATCGGAACAGTTCGAGCAACAAACAAAGGGCAGTTGTTATTACGGACACCGCTTGGTACAACACGACGGTTATATCGACTGACAGGGCTTATGTTACCTCGTATTTGTTAAACCGTAGGGCAAATCCTACGGTTTTTTTGTCTTTCCTACTTTTTTGCTTTATGTCATAATAAATGACAGTAAATAAAAAAAGGGTGAGGGCATCATGAAGCAATATTTACAATTACTTGAAGATATTTTGCAAAACGGTGTGTATAAAGATGACCGTACGGGGACGGGAACGCTTTCTGTATTTGGACGTCAGTTACGTTTTGATTTACGAGAAGGATTTCCTTTACTGACAACCAAAAAATTACATATTCGTTCCATTATTCATGAATTGCTTTGGTTTTTGAGCGGAGATACGAATATTCGCTATTTAAAAGAAAATGGTGTAACGATTTGGGATGAATGGGCAGATGAAAACGGAGATTTAGGACCGGTGTACGGAGCGCAATGGCGTTCGTGGAGAGGAGCAGACGGACGAACGATTGATCAAATAAGTGAAGTGATTGAACAAATAAAAACAAATCCAAACTCCCGCCGTCTTTTAGTGAGCGCGTGGAACGTTGCAGAATTAGATCATATGAAGTTGCCACCTTGTCATTATGCTTTTCAGTTTTATGTGGAAAATGGGACATTATCATGCATGTGGCAACAGCGATCTGTCGATACGTTTTTAGGTCTTCCGTTCAATATCGCAAGCTACGCGTTACTTACATATATGGTTGCTCAACAATGCGATCTGCAGCCGAAAGAACTTATTTTTACTGGCGGTGATGTCCATTTATATATGAACCATATTGAACAAGCAAAATTGCAATTAACAAGAGAACCGCGACCGCTCCCGAAATTGATAATCAAACGAAAGCCTGCTTCTATTTTTGAGTATCGTTTTGAAGATTTTGAAATTGTTGATTATGATCCACATCCGCATATTAAAGCGGACGTGTCTGTATAAGGAAGTGATTTAGTTGATCTCTATTATTGTCGCGATGGATCGCAATCGGGTGATTGGTTATAACAATACGTTACCTTGGCATTTGCCGGCGGATTTAGCTTATTTTAAACGCGTCACTTTCGGACATCCGATTGTTATGGGGCGAAAAACGTTTGCATCGATTGGTCGTCCACTCCCTGGGAGAATCAATATCATACTGACACGAGACAAAATGTTTTCAACAGATGCGAATGTGCAAGTCATTCATTCGATAGATAACATTCGACAAATCGAGCAACAATATGGCCATGCGTTCGTTATTGGAGGAGCACAAGTATTTGAGCAAGCGATGCCGCTAGCGGATCGCCTGTATGTTACACATATTGACGCAACGTTTACAGGCGATACATTTTTCCCGCCAATCGATGAAAAACAATGGACGCTTTGTATCGCCCAACCGGGTGTGCAAGATGAAAAAAATCGCTATCCACATACATTTTGCATATATGAACGAGCTCGCTAATCGGCGGGCTTTATCTTTTTAAATAATTTTTAGAAAATTTACTTTTCTTTATCCGAAAATATGATATATTTTAGAATAACATAAATGTGACAACGAATTTATAAATGGAAAGGAAACGAGAAGATGGAACAACAAGTAAAACGAAAACATGGCGTATATGTAGAAGATATTTTAATTGCTTATCAAACGTTAAAAGATGTCGTGTATCATACTCCTTTACAAAAAAATGAATTGCTTTCAGAACGTTATGATTGCCACGTATACTTTAAACGAGAAGATTTACAAGTCGTTCGATCGTTTAAAATTCGCGGGGCATATTATCGAATGAAAAGTTTATGTGAAGAAGAAAAGAAAAACGGCGTTGTCTGTGCAAGTGCAGGAAATCACGCCCAAGGCGTTGCTTATTCGTGTCGAGTACTCGGCGTACACGGTAAAATTTATATGCCGTCTACTACTCCACGACAAAAAGTATCACAAGTACAATTTTTTGGTCGGGAATTTGTTGATATCATTTTAGTTGGTGATACATTTGATGACTCTTATGAGCAGGCGATTGTTTGTGCCAAAAAAGAGCAACGAACGTTTATCCATCCGTTTGATGATGAGGCTGTCATTGCTGGACAGGGAACGGTCGGGGTTGAAATTTTAAATGATTGTGAAGAGCCGATCGACTATGTGTTCGCAAGTATTGGCGGGGGAGGGCTTATTTCTGGTGTCGGTACGTATATAAAAAGCATTTCACCAACGACAAAATTAATCGGTATCGAACCTGAAGGAGCTCCTTCGATGAAAAAATCGTTTGAAGCAAAAGAAGTCGTTACTTTAAATGGAATCGACCCATTTGTAGATGGAGCAGCGGTAAAGCGTGTCGGGGAAAAAACATTCACGTTAGCCAAAGAAATAGTCGATGATATTGTTGTTGTTCCTGAAGGAAAAGTGTGTACAACGATTTTACAGCTTTATAATGAAAATGCGATTGTAGTCGAGCCTGCTGGAGCGTTGCCGGTTGCTGCACTTGATTTATATAAAGAACATATTCGTGGCAAAACAGTTGTTTGCATTATCAGTGGAGGAAACAACGATATTGGACGTATGCAAGAAATTAAAGAGCGTTCTATGATTTATGAAGGACTTCAGCATTATTTTATTGTCAATTTTCCACAACGTGCAGGCGCTTTACGTGAATTTCTTGATGAAGTGCTGGGACCAACAGATGACATTACATTGTTTGAATATACGAAAAAGAATAATAAAGATAGTGGTCCAGCTCTTGTTGGTATTGAATTGAAATGTCGTGAAGATTATGGTCCGCTTGTTGAACGAATGAAGAAAAAAGGTTTTCCGTTTATGGAAGTGAATAAAGATAGTAGTTTATTCCATTTGCTCATTTGACAAAAATTTTTTATAAATCGATGACGAAATGTGACATACTTCAACACGAAAATCGTGTATAATATAAGTAAATCGGTCAAAAAAGAGGATTGATATTTTGTTATTCAAAAGCCTAGAGTTTAAAAACGTAGATGGGCAAAAAGTAAAAATTATCGAAATTCCGGTATTGGAGGACGATAACCCTTATCAATTTATGGTAAAAGTAAGGTTACAAACGTTTATTGCACAAGTGTATGCGAGCAAAAAAACAAAGAAGGTGTATTCGTTTAAAGATTATTTAAAACGTGTGTTGAAGTGGCCGGTATACGAACAAATATTTAAATCTGAAATTTTAAAAAACAATGCATAAATGACGAAGGAGCTGTTTTGCTAATGTGCAAATCAGCTCTTTTTTTACAAAAAATTTTATGAAAACGACGACATGCAGGGCAATTTTATTATATAATTTCACCGTACGAAAATTTTAGAATGAAATACAGGAAGTGAAAAAATGAGTAAAGTAAAAATTGTAACAGACTCTACGGTCGATTTACCCAAAGAAATAATTGAAGCGTGGGACATTCGTGTCGTTCCATTATCCATCTCTATTGATGGGGAAACATATTTAGATGGTATTGACTTAACTCCACAACAATTTATTGAAAAAATGAAACAAGCAAATGAACTTCCGAAAAGCTCTCAACCGTCTGCAGGACAGTTTTTACAAGTGTATGATGAACTTGGAGAAGCGGGATACGATGTTATCTCGATTCATATGACAGGAGGAATGAGCGGAACGGTGCGCTCTGCCGAAAGTGCAGCTGCGATGACAAAGACAAACGTCACCGTTGTCGACTCACGCTTTATTTCTCTTGCACTTAGCTTTCAAGTATTAGAAGCGGCCAAAATGGCCTCTGAGGAAAAGACAGTATCAGAGATTGTTTCCCATCTCGATACAGTTCGTGCGAATACACATTTATTCGTTGTTGTTGATACGCTTGAAAATCTCGTCAAAGGTGGACGCATCGGACGAGGGAAAGCGATGATAGGTTCGTTACTAAACATCAAACCGATCGCTTCATTAGAAGATGGGGTATATACGCCTGTCACAAAAGTTCGGAGCCAGTCCCAAATTGTCAAATATTTAACCAATCAATTTGTTGAACATACGAAGGGAAAAAAAGTTCGAGCAGTCGGAATTGCTCACGCAGATGCGCTTGATTTAAGTGAACGATTAAAGCAATCCATTGCGGAAACGACAGGATGGACACAGACGGACATTGTGTATACAACTCCAATCATTTCGACACATACAGGTCCAGGAGCGATAGGGTTTATGTACTATACGGAATAGGAGGACATAAAAGGTGAAGCGTATACGTTTATGGCTGTTTGCTGTGCTGTTGTTCTCGCTTGTCGCTTGCCAACAAGCGATTCCAGATGCAAAAAATTGGCCGATCGAAGATTTCACATTTACTGACCAACATGGTCAACAGTTTGGTCTAGCTGATTTAAAAGGAAAAGTGTGGGTAGCCGATTTTATTTTCACACGATGTGCTGACGTTTGTCCACCGATGACAGCAAATATGGCGAAATTACAAAAAATGGCGAAGGAAAAAGGGTTAGATGTGCACTTTGTTTCATTTAGTGTAGATCCCGAAAACGATACACCAGATGCGTTAAAAACGTATGTTGAAAAGTTTCAAGGAGATTTAAGTAATTGGCACTTACTTACAGGTTACACCCAACAAGACATTGAACGCTTTGCGCAGAAAAACTTTAAAGCCGTTGTAAAAAAGCCACAAGAAGGGGATCAAGTCATTCACGGTACAGATTTTTATCTCGTTGACCAAAATGGAACGATCGTGAAGTATTATAGTGGCTTAAACGATGTACCGTACGAAGAAATTTTAAAACATATTGACATGTTACAAGAATAACATATACAGACAAAAATGATGACCGTGTCATTTTTGTCTTTTCTTTTATAGAGAGGGGATCCCATATGAACAAACTGCTTCTTCTATTTCTTTGTGTATGTTTAGTCGGATGTTCCTCGACCTCTACAACTACTGTCCCAACGACCATACAAGAAAATGAACAAGAACAAATCAAGCCACGTGATTTACATGTTGTAGCGTTAGGCGATTCGTTAACGGAAGGGGTAGGGGATGGTAAAGGTGGCTATGTCACATTCATTAAGCAATATTTAGAGCAACGTGAAGATGTGAATAAGGTGTTTGTTCAAAATTTTGGCAAACGGGGGTTGCGTAGTGAACAACTAACTGATGTCATCATGAACAATGAATCGGTCATTCGAAAAGCAGATGTTATTTTGATTACAATTGGCGGAAACGATGTCATGAAAGTTGTCCGGTCACATTTTTTATCCTTAACGTATGAATTGTTTGTTAAAGAACAACAGATGTTTGCTTCCCGACTTGACGAGCAATTGCAACTTCTTCGCTATATAAATCCAGATGCTTATATTGTACTTATCGGGTTATACAATCCGTTTTCTTCGGCTTTTCCGAATATACAAGAAATGGGGGAGATCATACACATGTGGAACGAAGGAAGTAAGAAAGTGATCTCGCGTTATGATCGTGCGCTATTTGTACCTATTGACGATTTGTTTGAAGAACGTGATGATATATTGTATGACGATCAATTTCATCCGAACACACGTGGCTATGAACTAATCGCACAACGTATGTATGAACATCTACAAAAACATGAAGAATGGATAGGGGAATAAATAGTGAAGTGGAAAGTGTTATTTTTTAGTTTGTTAGGAATAAATAGTTTAGTGATGGCGTTATTACTTTTTTATATGTTTCAATCATCTCCTTCCCCATATATATCGAATGTTAACGTGGAAGGACCGACATTTACTGTTCAAACATCTAAACAACATCTAAATGCGTTAGTGAACGACTATATTCAGAAGCATGAAAAAAAAGGTGGTTTGTCTTACAATGTTCAATTAGCTGATCGGTTGTATATAACAAGTGCTATCCCGATATTTGGAAAGCCTGTTGATTTGACGATGGCATTTAATCCAAAGGTGGATGAGAATGGTCATGTTGTACTTGCTCATCCGACGATGACGTTTGGGCAACTCCGTTTACCTGTACCGTATGTATTAACGTATATCAATAAACATGCTTCATTGCCAAATTGGGTGAAAATCGATGCGAAACATGAACGCATTTATATTGTTGTAAGCAACATTCGTATAAAAGAAGGACTCGTGTTGAAGGCGAAAACGTTCGATTTAAATAAAAATGATATCACTTTTACAGTTACTATAACAAAATAATGAGGATGTCTCTCATTACTGAGGGACATCCTATTTGATTCGCAATCCTTTAGGATAAAAGTTTTTTACAACTCCTTTTACTTCTTTGCCCCAACCAAGCGGATATCCATCAATAGTGACTAATACCCATCCGCGATCTCCATTCGTTTGTAATGTTTCTCCTTTCATATATCGGAGGCTTTCTTCAAATGTAAGAGACAGATATGCTTGTACTTGTTGTTTTGTTAATGCCATCGCTAAAGCGTGGTTTGGTTCAAAGCGATTTTTTTTCCATTCTCCGATATGGAGACCAGGACGAACAACTTTTAAGCCATCTAAGCGAGGACAGGTATGTGGGAGGGCAAATAAGTGCGTGCCAAACGCATACATCGTTCCTTTTATTGGTGTTTGGATGGTATGATTCATAAACGTTTCATAATCCCGCCACATCACTTTAGGGACGTTACATGCAACTGTTTTTCCATTCCAATGTTTTGTGCTCCCTCGTTTGCGCATTTTCGCAACGAAATGTCCTTCACCTTTTAGATGATGCGGCCAGAGCCTTGCTGTATGTGCAATGTTTCCACGATGTGTGTTTGTCCAATGTGACACACCTGGTTGAATACCATGTTTTTTTTCAATTGGTATTAATTCCATATCCTCGTAAGTTGCTAAAAACCAGTCAATGATTTGCTCGTTTTCTTCTGGAGAAAAAGTGCATGTCGAGTAAACGAGTGTGCCTCCTTCACTTAACATCTTATAAGCACATGATAAAATGTGTCGTTGTGTTTGTGCACATTTTTGAACGTGTTCTAAACTCCAAAATTGGATCGCTTCTTCGTCTTTTCGAAACATGCCTTCCCCTGAACATGGAGCGTCAACTAAAATTTTATCAAAAAACTCTTCAAACGTTTCCGATAATTTTTCAGGCGTTTCATTTGTCACAACAGTATTTGTAATTCCGAGTCGTTCAATATTTTCAGATAAAGCTTTGACGCGTTTTGGATGAATTTCGTTTGCCAGTAGAAAACCTTCGTTATTCATCATCGCTGCTAATTGTGTCGTTTTCCCCCCCGGCGCTGCGCATAAGTCGAGCACTCGTTCTCCTGGAGATGGGGCAAGCACTTCAGCGACAAACATGGCGCTAGGTTCTTGAATGTAATACAATCCGGCAGCATGATACGGATGTTTTCCGGGTTGGGCGTTGTCATAATAAAATCCTGTAGGACAAAAAGGGATCGGTTCAAGTTCCCATGGGCTTATGTGTAAAAATGTTGATGGTGATACTTTCAATGAATTGATCCGTAAACCGTTGACTTTTTCTTCATTGTATGTCGCAAAAAAACGCTCCGCTTCATCTTGAAGCAAAGCATTCATTTTCGTTACAAATTGTTTTGGTAAATGACATGTAGCCACTATAACCACTTCACTTTCGGTTCTGTTTTGTTTAAAATACGTTTTATGTTCGCTCGGTGACGATAAAACACAAAAAGTGTTAATAATGTGACGACAATGCGCAAAGGAACATCATCGGTCCATATAAATGCATAAGCGGTCGCATACACGCCTGTTAACATGGATGAAAGTGAAACGTATTTTGATATATATAGAATGAGAAAAAAGACAGCTAACATCGTCATAAATAGAACGGGTGAATAAAATAACAACACTCCACCAGATGTAGCAACCGCTTTTCCACCGCGAAATTGTGCAAACACCGGATATGTATGACCAAACACAGCAAACATCCCTATAAGAAGCGGGTGAATATCTACAGAAAACAATACAGGTAAGCTGGCGGCTAACGTTCCTTTTAAAATGTCGGCAATTGTCACAATTAATCCCGCTTTTCCACCGAGCACGCGAAATGTATTTGTTCCACCTAAATTGCCGCTCCCGTGTTCACGTATGTCAATTCCGTACCCTACTTTTCCAACGATCAACGCGAACGGAATTGAACCAAGTAAGTAACCGAGAATCACAAGCAAAACAGACATCATATGCCCCCTCTACTCCATTCATATTTCCTCTATGGAGGTTATGTTTTTATTGTAACATGCTTTTTTAAAAAATGAAGGCAGGATTATTTTTTTACATGAAGAAATACTAGTTTATTATGGGAGGTAGATGATATGGGTCCAAGTCGTGAACAAATTAAGCAAATTTTAAACAAGGCGAAGCGAATTGCTGTGGTAGGATTGTCAGATCGTCCGGAGCGTACATCTTATATGGTTGCAAAAGCGATGAAAGAGGCAGGCTACGACATTATTCCAGTTAACCCTCTTATTAAAGAGTGGGAAGGCATTCCAGCCGTTGCTGCGTTAACAGATATCGAAGGACATGTCGATATTGTGAATGTGTTCCGTCGCTCCGAACATTTACGTGAAATCGCTGAACAGTTTGTTCAAATGGATGCAGACGTGTTTTGGGCGCAATTAGGTGTATATGATGAAGACGTATATCATGATTTAACAGAAAAAGGGTATACGGTTGTGATGGATCGCTGTATCAAAGTAGAACATGCGCTCACACGGTAAAAACGACCATTCTTTTTGTAATGGTCGTTCTTTTTCTTCACGACGTTGGACGTTTTACGAATGTATGTTAAAATAGAGAAAGTCGAAAAAATAGAAACAAATGTTCTTGTTATGAAAGGGGAATGATTGTGACAGATAAGCAGCTTCTTACATATAACGAAGACACCATTCAAGTGTTAGAAGGGTTAGAGGCGGTTCGTAAACGGCCAGGCATGTATATTGGAAGTACAGATAGTCGAGGTTTGCATCATCTCGTATATGAGATTGTAGACAATGCAGTTGACGAGGCGCTTGCTGGATATGGAAAGCGTATTATTGTAACGATACATAATGACCAAAGCATTAGCGTGCAAGATGAAGGACGTGGGATGCCTACAGGCATGCATAAGTTAGGAAAGCCTACTCCAGAAGTTATTTTGACGGTATTACATGCTGGGGGAAAATTTGGTCAAGGTGGCTATAAAACGAGCGGTGGGTTGCACGGTGTTGGCGCTTCTGTTGTGAATGCTTTGTCTGAGTGGTTAGAAGTGACCATTCATCGTGATGGGTTTATATATTATCAACGGTTTGAACACGGTGGAAAACCTGTAACTACACTTGAGAAAATTGGAGTAACAAAACAAACAGGGACAAAAATTCACTTCAAACCAGATCCAACGATTTTTAGCACAACGACGTTTCATTACGAAACGATTAGTGAACGGTTGAGAGAATCTGCATTTTTATTAAAGGGGTTAAAGATTGAATTATACGATGAACGAACAGGTTTGCGCGATACATTTTATTACGAAAACGGCATTGAGGCGTTTGTGCAATATTTAAATGAGGAAAAAGACGTGCTTCACCCTGTTGTATTTTTTAATGGTGAGCAAAGTGATATTGAAGTCGAGTTTGCTTTCCAATTTCATGACGGATATGCAGAAAACATGCTTTCGTTTGTAAACCATGTCCGAACGAAAGATGGAGGGACGCATGAAATCGGGGCTAAAACAGCGATGACTCGCGTGTTTAATGAATATGCACGAAAAGTAGGTTTATTAAAAGAAAGAGATAAAAACTTAGAAGGGACAGACATCCGTGAAGGATTATCTGCCATCATTTCTGTTCGCATTCCAGAAGCACTTTTGCAATTTGAAGGGCAAACGAAAGGGAAATTAGGAACACCTGAAGCTCGTTCCGCTGTTGAAGCGGTCGTTAGTGAAAAACTGACGTATTTTTTAAACGAAAACCCAGATATTGCAACGCTGTTAATTAAAAAAGCGATTCGCGCGTTTCAAGCGCGTGAGGCTGCACGAAAAGCTCGGGAAGAAGCAAGGTCGGGAAAAAAGCGAAAAGGAAAAGAGCACGTATTAAGCGGAAAGTTAACGCCTGCTCAAACGCGAAATCCACAAAAAAATGAGTTGTATTTAGTTGAAGGGGATTCAGCTGGTGGATCTGCGAAACAAGGCCGTGATCGTCGCTTTCAAGCTGTATTACCTCTTCGTGGAAAAGTGATTAACACGGAAAAAGCGAAATTAACCGATATTTTTAAAAACGAAGAAATTAATACAATCATTCATGCCATTGGCGGCGGTGTCGGGGCTGATTTTTCACTCGATGATATTCACTATGACAAAGTGATCATTATGACTGACGCGGATACAGACGGTGCGCATATTCAAGTATTGTTGTTAACGTTCTTTTATCGCTATATGCGACCGCTTATTGAAGCGGGCAAAGTGTTTATCGCTCTTCCACCGCTGTATAAAGTGAGTAAAAAAGTTGGCAAAAAGGAAGTGGTGGAATATGCATGGACGGATGAACAATTGCAGTCGATTTTGAAAAAGATCGGTAAAGGATATACGATTCAACGTTACAAAGGACTCGGTGAGATGAATGCCGATCAATTATGGGAGACGACAATGAACCCTGAAACACGGACGCTTATTCGTGTTCGTATTGATGATGCAGCACGTGCAGAACGTCGTGTAACAACATTAATGGGCGATAAAGTAGAACCGAGAAGGAAATGGATTGAATCGAATGTGCAATTCGGTTTAGAGGACGATATGAATATTTTAGAAAACGATCATGTGATGACAGCTGAGGGGGAATAAGGGAATGGAACGCGTATTAGATTTACCATTTGAAGATGTGCTTGGAGACCGATTCGGCCGATATAGTAAATATATTATTCAAGAACGCGCCTTGCCGGATGTGCGCGATGGATTAAAGCCGGTGCAACGCCGCATTTTATATGCAATGTACGTAGACGGAAACACATCGGATAAGCCATTTCGTAAATCGGCTAAAACGGTCGGAAATGTCATCGGTAATTTTCACCCGCACGGTGATTCTTCTGTATATGAAGCAATGGTACGCATGAGTCAGGAATGGAAAGTAAGAAATGTACTTATTGAAATGCATGGAAATAATGGGAGTATTGATGGAGATCCACCCGCAGCGATGCGTTATACAGAAGCAAGATTATCCGCTATCGCATCGGAATTGTTGCGCGATATTGAAAAAGAAACGGTAGAGTTTGTACCGAACTTCGATGATACGAGTAAAGAACCCGTTGTATTACCAGCGATGTTTCCGAATTTGCTCGTCAACGGTTCCACAGGCATTTCAGCAGGTTATGCCACAGAAATTCCACCACATCATTTAGGAGAAGTAATTGATGCCGTTATCATGCGTATTGATCATCCGACTTGTACGGTTGATGATTTAATGACGGTACTGAAAGGACCAGATTTTCCAACTGGTGGTATCATTCAAGGAAAAGAAGGCATTAAAACAGCCTACGAAACAGGAAAAGGCAAAATCGTTATTCGTGGGAAAGCCACGATTGAGCAAGGCAAAGGCGGTAAACAAGCCATTGTGATTACAGAAATTCCTTATGAAGTGAATAAAGCGAACTTAGTTAAAAAAATTGATGAATTGCGTCTAGAAAAAAAATTGGACGGAATTATTGATGTGCGCGATGAAACAGATCGTACAGGATTACGCATTGTCATTGAAGTGAGAAAAGATGGAAATGCAGAAGGTATCCTAAACTATTTATATAAAAATACAGATTTACAAATTACGTATAGCTTCAATATGGTCGCTATTCATGAGCGCCGTCCAAAATTATTAAATTTGCCGCAAATGTTGGATGCATATATTGAGCATCAAAAAGAAGTTGTCGCGAATCGTTCACGTTATGAATTACGGAAAGCAAAAGAACGTGCTCATATTGTAGAAGGATTAATGAAAGCTGTTTCTATTTTAGATGAAATCATCGCAACGATTCGCGCTTCTCAAGATAAAAAAGATGCCAAAACGAATTTAATGGATCGATATGGGTTTACAGAACCTCAGGCAGAAGCCATTGTCACATTGCAGTTATATCGTTTGACGAATACAGATATTTATGATTTACGTGAAGAAGCAAATGCGCTCCATGATAAAATTGAGCAACTAACATCGATTTTAGAAAGTGAAAAAAAACTATTATCTGTCATTAAATCGGAATTAAGAAAAATGAAAAAAACGTATGCCGATGAACGAAGAACGACCATTGAAGAAGAAATAAAAGAAATTAAAATCGAAATGAACGTTGTGATTCCGGAGGAAGATGTCATCGTCACTATTACAAAAGACGGATATATTAAACGCACGAGCCTTCGATCTTATAGCGCCTCTAACGGACAAGATATCGGAATGAAAGAGGGCGATAGGTTACTTGGGATGTTTGAAATGAATACAACACATACGTTATTGTTATTCACAAATAAAGGGAACTATTTATATTGTCCTGTTTATGAACTTCCAGACATTCGCTGGAAAGATCTTGGTCAACACATTTCTCATATAATTCCGCTTGATCGAGACGAACAACTGACTAGCGCCATTCCAATCGCAGATTTTAAAAACGGGCATTTATTATTTATTACAAAACAAGGATTTGTGAAAAAAACTCATCTCGTTCATTATAAAGCGCAACGTTATTCTAAGCCGCTTGTTGCCATGCGATTAAAAGAAGATGATGAAGTCGTGAACGTATATCCAACAAACGGAATGGGACATATATTTCTTGTCACACAATACGGATACGGATTATTGTTTTCAGAAGAAGAAATTGGAGAAGTAGGTGTTCGAGCAGCAGGAGTAAAAGGTATTCATTTGAAAGATGGAGATTATGTTGTTTCTGGTCAACAGGCAACAGACGAAAACATAATTCTTGTAACAAAACGCGGGGCAGCAAAAAAAATTGCGCGAGCAGAGATCGAACTATCTACTCGGGCGAAACGAGGACAACTTCTCGTTAAAGAAGTGAAAACGAATCCACATCGATTAGTAAGTTGTCATTTCATTTCACATGGTTGGGTTATTTTAAAAACAGAGAAAGGAATAACGGAAGAAGTTCATGTCGATGAATTACGACTAAGTGATCGATATGGCAATGTTACATATGTAATTGATTGTGACGAAACAGGTAACGTGACAGATACATGGGTGAAATGGTCATAATTCCCTTGCATTCATTTATGATTTCAATTATATTGAAGAAGGTATAGTTTGTATGTGGGGGATTTATGATGAGGTTTAAACGTCAAGAACCTTTTCGATATCAATTTGGTCAACCGCTTCCGTGTACGTTTCGTATCACACGTATTGGGGAACGGGAAGTAGAAACGGATAAAGGAGCGGCTGAAATTCACGACATTAGTCCACGCGGCATTCGAATGGAAACAGCCTTAAATTTGCCAATTGATTCCGCCAAAGGTGAATTGGAAGTGGAGTTGCAATTTACAATCGTTGATCAACCAATCAACGTGCGTGGGATTGTCATTTGGAAGAAAACATATGTAAACGAATTTCAATACGGCCTTTCCCTAGAGATTTCAAAACAAGAGGAAATACAATTAATTGGTGAAATAAAACGACACGCGGCGATGTATGCGTGGAAAAAAGGAAGTAAGTAGAAGAAGATGTCCGTGTATGAAGTGTCTCCTCTCTGACAGAGGACACTTCAATATGGGACATCTTTTTTCTTTGAAAATTATTTGAAAGCGGTTGACTAACTTGTATATACAAGTTAAAATAGAGGCAGACAAGTTGACTTGTATATACAAGTTACAAAAGGTAATGTAAACGCTTCAACTAAGGAGGAATAAAGGATGCGACAATCTGTGGAGCAAATTGTTCAAGCGGTCGGTGGGAAAGAGAATATTATCGCCGCTACACATTGTGTGACGCGCCTTCGTTTTGCACTAAAAGATGAAGGGAAAGTGGACAAAGAAGCACTAGAAAACATTGATATTGTGAAAGGTTCTTTTTCGGTGAACGGTCAGTTTCAAGTTGTTATCGGACAAGGACTAGTTGATAAAGTGTATAACGAAATGGTTGAAATGACCGGGATTGGTCGAGCAACGAAGCAAGAAATAAAAGACGCTGCAGAAAAAAAGTTAAATCCGTTACAACGTGCCATTAAAACATTAGCTGACATTTTCATTCCGATTTTACCAGCCATCGTCACAGCCGGTTTATTGATGGGGATTAACAATATTTTAACAGGTCCAGGAATTTTTTATGAAGGAAAATCGATTGTTGATGTTCATGAACAATGGCGCGATTTTGCTGATATGATCAACTTAATTGCTAACACAGCGTTCGTCTTTCTACCAGGATTAATTGGTTGGTCAGCGGTAAAAAAATTCGGAGGAAGCGAGCTGCTCGGAATTGTACTTGGTCTTATGCTCGTTCATCCAGTATTACTAAATGCATGGGCATACGCTTCCGCTGTACAAGAAGGAACAGTACCTTATTGGAATTTATTTGGATTTGACGTTCAGAAAATCGGCTACCAAGGTCAAGTGTTACCTATTTTAATTTCATCATATGTGTTAGCAAAATTAGAAGTATTTTTAAAAAGACGTATTCCAGAAGCGTTTCAATTGTTGCTTGTTGCTCCAATTGCGTTGCTTTTGACGGGATTTATTTCTTTTATTGCGATCGGACCTGTAACATTCGGAATTGCAAACGCTTTAACAGATGGTCTTGTCGCACTATTTGATCGTTTTGCTGCATTAGGTGGACTCGTATATGGGGGATTGTACGCTGTTCTTGTTGTCACAGGAATGCATCATACGTTTTTAGCGGTAGATTTACAACTGATCGGTAGTACAGGTGGGACATTTTTATGGCCGATGCTTGCTTTATCAAACATTGCACAAGGTTCAGCAGCACTTGCGATGATGTTCGCAACAAAAGATGAAAAATTGAAAGGTTTATCGTTTACATCGGCTGTATCCGCTTATTTAGGCATTACAGAACCAGCGATGTTTGGTGTAAACTTACGATTCCGTTATCCATTCATTTCGGCTTTAATTGGTTCGGCAACGGCAGGCATTTTTATTACGATCAAT
The DNA here is from genome assembly GCF_001996285.1 of Anoxybacillus kestanbolensis. Lineage (NCBI taxonomy): Bacteria > Bacillati > Bacillota > Bacilli > Caryophanales > Anoxybacillaceae > Anoxybacillus > Anoxybacillus kestanbolensis. Next base: position 162,542 of record NZ_MQAD01000005.1, read on the forward strand.
AAAGTAAAGGCGTCTTCTATCGGTGTCGGTGGATTACCTGGCTTTTTATCAATCTTCCCTGATAAATGGGTGCCATTTTTCATCGGCATGGCCATTGTTCTTGTCGTTCCATTTACGTTGACATACATCTTGGCAAAGACGAAAGGCGGTAAGTAATATGCATCCATGGTGGAAAACAGCGGTCGTGTATCAAATTTATCCGAAAAGTTTTAAAGATACAAACGGTGACGGAATTGGCGACTTGCAAGGCGTCATAGAAAAACTCGATTATTTAAAAATGCTCGGGGTGGATGCCATTTGGCTCACCCCGATTTACGAGTCACCGCAGCGCGATAATGGATATGACATTAGCGACTACTATCGTATTTATGAACCGTACGGAACTATGGAAGATTTTGAGAATCTTATTAAAGAAGCGCATAAGCGCAACATAAAAATTGTAATGGATATCGTTGTAAATCATACGTCAACAGATCATGAATGGTTCAAACAAGCTCGTTCATCGAAAGATAACCCATATCGTCATTTTTATATTTGGAGAGATGAGCCAAACAATTGGCAATCAAAATTTGGAGGATCTGCTTGGGAATATGATGAACAAACGGGGCAGTATTATTTACACTTGTTCGATGTTACACAAGCTGATTTGAATTGGGAAAACGAAGAAGTACGCAAACGTGTATACGATATGATGCATTTTTGGTTACAAAAAGGGGTAGATGGCTTTCGTTTGGACGTCATTAATTTAATTTCAAAAGATCAGCGATTTTTAGATGATGACGGTTCTATTCCTCCGGGTGATGGAAGAAAGTATTATACAGACGGTCCACGTATTCATGAATTTTTACAAGAAATGAATCGAGAAGTATTTTCGAAGTACGATATGATGACAGTAGGAGAGATGTCATCAACGACAATTGATCACTGTATTTTATATACAAATCCTGAACGTCATGAGCTGAATATGACGTTTAACTTTCATCATTTAAAAGTCGACTATCCAAATGGAGAAAAGTGGGCAGTTGCTGATTTTGATTTTTTACAGTTAAAAAAGATTTTATCGGAATGGCAAATTCACATGCATAAGGGTGGGGGTTGGAACGCATTATTTTGGTGCAATCATGACCAGCCACGCATCGTTTCTCGTTACGGCAATGACGGACGCTATCATAAGCAATCAGCAAAAATGCTTGCGACAACGATTCATATGATGCAAGGAACACCTTATATTTATCAAGGTGAAGAAATTGGGATGACCGATCCGAAATTTGAACGAATTGATGACTATCGTGATGTAGAGTCATTGAACATGTATCGTATACTAAAAGAACAAGGAAAAAGCGAGCAAGAAGTGTTGCATATTTTACAGCGAAAATCGCGTGATAATTCGCGAACACCGATGCAATGGAGCGATGAACCACATGCAGGCTTCACAACGGGAACACCTTGGATTTCTGTGGCGAATAACTATAAAGAAATTAATGTTCAACAAGCATTACAAGATCCAACGTCTATTTTTTATCATTATCAAAAACTCATTCAGTTGCGTAAACAATATGACATCGTTACGACAGGGGACTACGAACTCATTTTAGAAGACCATCCTTCGATTTTTGCATATATTCGCAACGGAAACGATGAAAAACTTGTTGTGATTAATAATTTCTACGGACAAGAAACGTTGTTTGAATGGCCAAAACATATAGATATAAGTGAATATACTAGTCAAGTTTTATTATCAAACTACGATGATTCACCAAACGACTTTAAACGAATGACGTTACGTCCGTATGAATCCATTGTTTATTACTTGAAAAAATAATGGTAAAATATTTTTCGGTGATAAACAATGAGTGAAAATAAATATTTATCGATTTACAATGACTTGTTATCAAAAATTGAAAAGGGAATTTTTAAGCCAGGGATGAAAATTCCTTCCGAAAATCAACTCGTTGAACAATATGAAACATCGCGAGAAACGATTCGCAAAGCACTCAACTTACTTTCTGAGCATGGCTACATTCAAAAAATTAAAGGGAAAGGTTCAATTGTATTAGATGTTCGTAAATTCGATTTTCCGATTTCGGGGCTCATTAGTTTTAAGGAATTGGCACAAAAACTCGGAAAACCATCACGAACGATTGTTGAGCAGCTTGAAACGATGAAACCTGATGAAACGTTAAAAAAGCATCTTCACGTGACAGCGAGGGAAGACATTTGGAAAGTAATACGCGTTCGGGAAATTGAAGGAGAGCGTATTATTTTAGACAAAGACTTTTTTAATAAAAAATTTGTTCCGTTTTTATCTAAAGATATATGTGAGCGGTCCATTTATGAATATTTGGAGAAGGAATTGCAATTAAAAATTAGCTTCGCGAAAAAGGAATTTTTCGTTGAAGAATGTACCGAAGAAGATCGCATGTATTTAAACTTAAAGCAATATACGCATGTTGTTGTGGTGCGAAATTACGTTTATTTAGATGATGCCAGTTTGTTTCAATATACTGAATCCCGGCACCGCCTTGATAAATTTCGCTTCGTTGATTTTGCACGACGTATTCATTTGCATTAAAAATAACCCATGGCATATGCCGTGGGTTATTTTGTTTCACGATGTAATGTGTGGCGTTTCAAACGTGGGCAATATTTTCTTAATTCCAGTCGTTCAGGATTGTTACGCTTATTTTTCGTTGTTATGTAGTTGCGATCTCCAGTTTCTGTACATTGTAAAACAACTTTCACACGCATATAGGCACTCTCCTTACAAAAGAAAATAGTAATCATTACGTTTTGTATCATAATATAAACTTTGTCAACAATCGTAGTCGGAATCATTCCGACTACGATTGAAGATGCTCTTTCATAAATTGTGGAAGACGGAAACATTGGCTTAAAACATCAGCGTTTGCATATTTCGTTTGCTTTGTGAAGGTGTGAAGTCGGTCAAATAAAATCGGCTGTTTTGCACCAAGAGTGAAGCTCCATAGCCCGCCAGGATACGTTGGCACAGTAGCCGTATATACGTGAACGTGCGGGAATAAATGACGAATATTTGCATATGTTTGTTTCAATACGTCCATATGGAAAATCGGCGATTGGCTTTGACAAACCATCATTCCATCTTCTTTGAGCGCTTCATGCACACTTTTATAAAAATCGTATTCAAATAATACTTGGGCAGGACCAATAGGATCAGACGAGTCAATGATAATGACATCGTACGTATTCATATGATCTTTCACAAATTGAACCCCATCTTTATACACATACTGTACACGAGGGTCGGAAAGATTTCCAGATACTTCAGGTAAATGTTCTTTACATGCTTGAACAACAAGTTCATCGATTTCGACGAGATGGATTTCTTCTACCTCTTCATATTTCGCCACTTCACGAGCTGCACCACAATCGCCCCCACCGATAATTAAAACTTTTTTTGGCGACGGATGAAGAGAAAGAGGAACATGTGTGATCATCTCATTGTAAATATGTCCATCAATAGAAGTTGTTTGTACAATTCCATCAAGCACAAGCATTCTTCCAAAGTCATATGAGTCTAAAATCATCACATGTTGAAATGGTGAACGTTCTGAGTAAACGATCTCCTTGATACGATAACTAATCTTTAAATTTTCACGCTCATCTTCTGTTAACCATAGCTGTCCATTTTGCTCTTTTATGTAGTTCATGGCTTCCTCCTCTAACAATGTATTTTGCGCCTTCTTTATATTAATACATTTGTGCATGAGTTTGCAAAGGATGAGAACATCAGATAAAAAAATTGCAATAGTCATTTTATTCGCAAACGTTTACAAAAATAAAGTGTTGACAGTTCTTTTAACATTTACACGAATGCATTGAAAAACAGAACAAAGAGGAGTAGGATAAGTGTGAAAAATATCACAAAATAGAAAGAGAAGTGAGAAAACAATGGAAGCTTTACAAACATGTAAAGAGCTTGCATTAAAGAAGCGCTCCATTTTGCAAACATCGCCTCTTCAATACATGATTCGTGCTGCGTTGGCAGGTGTATACATTGGTTTTGCTCTCGTTCTTTGCGTACGTATCGGACAATACTTTTATGAGGCGCATTCACCTGTAACGTATTTAGTGAGCGGTATTTTCTTCGGAATTGCCCTTGTGTTGATTATGTATGGCGGTGCAGAACTATTTACAGGGAATACGATGTATTTTACTGTTAGTACGCTTCAAAAAGAAACGACGATTGGTGACACGCTTCGTAACTGGGTGGCGTGTTATAGCGGCAACTTGCTTGGTGCGATTTTCTTCGCCTTTTTGATTGCACAGTCAGGTATTTTTCATGACATTCCGATGGATCATTTACTTTTTGCAATTGCTTTGAAAAAAATGCATGCAACAACGGTACAATTGTTTGTCAAAGGGATTTTATGTAACTGGCTTGTTTGTTTAGCTATTTTTATTCCAATGCAAATGAAGGAAGATATGGCAAAAATGTTTGCGATGATTTTAATCGTTTTCGTCTTTTTTGCTTCCGGATATGAACACTCTATTGCAAACTTTGTTATTTTTTCACTTGCTTTAGCTGTCGAGCATCCAGATACAATTCATGTAGCAGGGATTATCCATAACATCGTCCCTGTAACGCTTGGGAATATCATTGGTGGTTCATTATTTATGGGGGCGTTATACACATATCTTTCATCTAATAAACAATCTACGCCTGTGTGGAAAGGGGCGTTTGGAGTAAGAAAAATATTGAATAAGTAAAAAATAGTCGGGATATGTTCTCGACTATTTTTTTATTTGTTATAATAAAAGCTATTATTTTATTTCATTTTTCTGTCTATGGGGGGATTTATGATGTATTTTCAACAAAAACATGTGCAAAAGTTTATGAACAAATATAAAGATCGAGCACGCTTGCTTATTTCATGCCCAGATCAACCAGGCATTGTGGCCGCTGTCACTACTTTTTTGTACGAAAAGGGGGCTAATATTGTGGAATCCAGTCAATATTCGACAGATCCTGAAGGCGGTACGTTTTTTTTACGAATCGAGTTCGATGCTCCGAATATATCAGAAAGAAAAAAGACGATAGAGAAGGAATTTGCAACGATTGCACAACAGTTTGAGATGAATTGGCGATTGAGCTTACATACACATGTGAAAAAAGTAGCGATATTTGTTTCAAAAGAAGAGCATTGTTTATTAGAGTTACTATGGGAGTGGCAAGCGGGTGAATTACTTGCAGATTTTGCTCTAGTTATTAGCAATCATGAGCAAATGAGAGAAACGGTAGAGTCTTTTGGAATCCCATACTATCATATACCGGTAACAAAAGAAACAAAAGAGGAAGCGGAAGAAAAACAAATCCAACTATTAAAGGAACACGATGTGGATGTCATTGTGCTTGCTCGTTATATGCAAATTTTATCACCACATTTTGTTGCAACGTTTCCAGCACAAATCATTAATATTCATCATTCGTTTTTACCGGCATTTGTTGGCGCACGACCATATGAGCAAGCTTATCGACGCGGAGTGAAACTGATCGGTGCCACTTCTCATTATGTAACAGATGATTTAGATGAAGGCCCAATTATTGAACAAGATGTCGAGCGGGTGGATCATAAGCATCATGTAGAAGACTTAAAGCGAATCGGGCGCATGATCGAAAAAACGGTTCTTGTCCGCGCCCTAAAATGGCATTTAGAAGACCGTGTCATTATTCATGAAAATAAAACAATTGTTTTTAAATGAAGGAGGAAGATCCTTCTTCTTTTTTACAAAAAATTGATATCATAAAACTATGTTCTAAATAAAAACTGAATAAAAATAAAAATGTTCAATTATAATGGAAATGGAGAAGGAATTTTCTTTTAAGTAAAGAATGTGTCATATGAAAGGAGGAGAAAAAATGAGTGAAAAAAGAAAACCGAGCGGATTTTTATTAAAGCAACGCGCATTTTTAAAGTTATATTTAATTACTTTGACTGAACAGGAACGATTGTATGGATTGAAATTGTTAGATGTGCTTCGTGAAGAGTTTCAACCATTTGGGTATCGTCCGAATCATTCAGAGGTATACAAAGCGCTACATGATTTGATTGAAGATGGCATTTTAGAACAAGTAAAAAAGAAAAAAGAAGGAATGAAATACCAAGAAGTTGTTTATTATCGTTTTACTGAGGAAGGATATAAGAAAGCCCAGTTGTATAAGCGACAATTAAAAACAGAACTTGATCGTTGTGAAGCGCTTATCCGTAAAGCGATCAAAGATAATTTTAGTTGACAAAAGAATTATATTTCATTTAATATACTGATAAGGGTATAAGAAAAGGGGTTTGATGAACATGACATATGATAATCAAGTGAAGAACCGTTTAAAGCGAATTGAAGGACAAGTTCGCGGCGTACTAAAAATGATGGATGAGCAGAAAGACTGCAAAGAAGTCGTTGCTCAGTTGTCAGCTATTCGTAGTGCTGTTGATCGTGCTATTGCAGTTGTTGTAAGTGCTAATTTGGAACATTGCATTCGTAAGGATATAGAAACAGGATCATTAGAAAGTGAAAAACTTATTCAAGAAGCGGTAGAGCTACTCGTCAAAAGCCGGTAATGCCGAGTGGCTCCCTTTTTCATTCATTTGTTAACATAATATAATTATGTTAAACTGTTCTTTTGTTTGCACAAATTCATTTGTTTTTTGTACAATACGTACGTATGAAAATATAGAGAGGAATGACATCATGATTTATACACAGTCATTTACACTACCAGAAACGATTGAAGCGATCGTTAAAGAAAGAAGAGAGATGTTTAAAAATAACATAGACGAACAGGCTGAATATACGGCATATACACCCGCTCATGAGTCCATTTTATATGACGCAATTATTGCTTTGGCTCTAGGAAAAAATGTGTTGTTAAAGGGGCCGACAGGATCAGGGAAAACAAAACTAGCCGAAACGTTATCGCTTTTCTTTGGACAGCCAATGCACAGCATTAATTGTTCAATTGATTTAGATGCTGAGGCGATGCTTGGTTTCAAGACGATTCAACAAACAAATGGGCAAGCAACAATTGAATTTATCCCCGGGCCTGTGATTGAAGCAATGACAAAAGGGCATCTGTTATATATTGATGAAATTAACATGGCTAAGCCGGAAACGTTACCGATTTTAAACGGGGTACTCGATTATCGAAAAATGATTACAAATCCATTTACTGCGGAAGTTGTTAAAGCGAAGCCGACATTTGGCGTCATTGCAGCGATTAACGAAGGATACATTGGAACAGTACCGTTAAATGAAGCATTGAAAAACCGTTTTGTTGTCATTGATGTGCCGTACGTCCAAGGTGAAGCATTAAAACGTATTTTACAACAACAAACGAAGCTAACAAATGAAGCGTTATTAGATCGTTTTGTTACACTATCCGCAGATTTAATTGTTCAAGTGAAGCAAGGATATGTATCAGAAGAAGCTGCTTCCATTCGGGCGTTGATCGATGCTTGTGATTTAGCGGTATACATTCCACCACGACGGGCAATCGAGCGAGCGATCGTCGAAAAATTGGAGGACGACCGGGAAAAAGCTGCGGTGCGCAATTTAGCCGAAACGTTGTTTGATGAATGAGGGTGGCTACATGAATCGTTTTATTATGTTTAATGATAAAAAAGTTGATTCTTTTTTGTTTATGGAGCTATCTGATTTAGTGAAAACATTAACAAAAGATGAGGAAATGGAGCTCGAGTTCGGTTATCAGTCGTATCTTGATCGGCAACATAAAAAAGTCGTTGTCAGTCACTTTTGGGATAATCGTCCAAAAGAACAGTACGTATATGGATTAAAAAGCGATGTGTTTTTGCGGACGATCGGAAATTTCCATTATACAAGTGACAAAGACATTCTTTTCTTCCTTCATCAAATAAAAGCATATTCTATTCCGAACTTTGCTAAACAGTTATTTGTGTTGCTTGAAGATATGCGGTTAGAAGATATATGCCGGCATGTACGTCCTGGTACAAAAAAAGCGTTCGTTATTCGGAAACATGTATATCGCCATTACTTCGAAACTCAATGGAATGTGAATATGATAAAAAGCGTTTATACAGATGCATTGTTTAATTATTTATATTTACTATTAACAGCGGAACAACCCGTAAACGATATTTTTCTTCCTGAACGTTTACGCTTAGCTCTTCCATTTGTTGAGCGTGAAATAAGAAATGTATATGATGCAAAATCGACCGCTCATATTTCACATATTGTGCTTACAGTTGTAGATGTGTTAGATGAATTGTTAGATACTGATATGCTAAACACGTATTTTCATCTCCCAGAGTATATTTACGTTAATCAGCAACAAGATAGGGAAGATATTCGACGAAAAGATCCATTGAAAAATCATGACGTACTTGATAAAAAATCGGAAAATGAAGATATTTTTCAAGAGACGATGCATACATGGCATCGTGAAACAAGCGATATGACGAATAGTTTTTTACAGTTTGATCTCGAACAAGGTTCACAGACTGACTTGCTCGGGGAAGGAGTTCGTCAAGGGGAAGCGGGAGACCAATCTCTTGGGATAGTGCATGGTTCATCACAAAAAACAACACATAATGATTATACGCATTTAGAACAACAAGAGCATCGCTACGAACTTTCTGGACGTTCCGAGTATGAATACGGAAAAGAAAATCGTTATGCTAAGCCGATATTTGTGGATGCTTTGCCACCGACAATTGAGCAAACTAAACAGTATGAACGTAACCGGGGAGTAATTGGGCCGTATCAAAAAAAATTGACACGATCCATTGAAAAAGTACTCGAGCATAAAAAAATACACCCTCGTACGGATTTACATGCAGGTCGTTTAAATAAAAAGCTATTACGCTTTTTTACAGAAGAACATCCGCGTTTATTCTATAAAAAACACGAAACATCCCCGTTATTAGATGCTGCTTTTGTTTTGCTTGTCGATTGTTCTGCATCGATGTATGACAAAATGGAAGAAACAAAAAAAGGAATTATTTTATTTCACGAATCTCTTAAAGCGCTTCGCGTTCCGCATAAAATTGTTGGTTTTTGGGAGGATACGAACGACGCTACATCGTCTTATCAACCTAATTATTTTCAAACTGTTATTGATTTTGATGATTCTCTAAGAAAAGATCATGGGGCAAGAATTATGCAATTGGAGCCACAAGAAGATAATCGTGATGGTTTGGCTATTCGATTAATGACAGAAGAATTACAAAAAAGAAACGAAAAACAAAAATTTTTACTCGTCTTTTCGGATGGGGAACCAGCTGCTTTCGGCTATGATCAAAATGGGATTGTAGATACACACGAAGCGGTTGTAGAAGCGAGAAAATTAGGAATTGAAGTAGTCAATGTGTTTTTAGCAAACGGAATAATTAGCGAAAGTCAACAAAAAACGATTGAAAATATATATGGACATTACAGTGTACTCGTTCCAAACGTAGAGCAATTACCAATATTTTTAGCCCCATTGCTAAAGAAATTACTGCTGCATAAATTGTAAAACACCCACCATTCTGGGTGTTTTTTATGTTAATCATCAAAAAAAATTTGTTAACAAAAAAATTTTTTAAAAAAAAAGATTGTGTTGGGATATTATATGAGAAAGTAAAAGAGTAGTAAACATAATCGTTTTAAAATAATATATTAAAATAATTAAATTTCAATTTTATTCCTTTAACTCTGTAAATTGTAATATGTTTTTCTAATTTTTACTATTGACGCATAATTTTAATTTTCAGATAATACTATTGCGAGACTAATAATCTTCAGACTGTTGAAAAACGATTTTGTCAAGGACAAAATCGTTTTTCTTTTGTTATAATATGTTAAAGGAAAACTATGAAGAAGGAGAGGTAGAAGTATGTACCGTCCTTTCTCCAAGTCAGAATTGAAAAAGAACAGAAAAGCGTATGAAAAAATGTACGACAAACGTCATTTACTTGTTTACAAATCGTTTGGGATTTAGCAGACTTAGCGATGGCGCTTATGGCATTAACAAACTTAGTAGCAATCGGTTTACTTGGTCGTATTGCATTTAAAGCGCTTGATGATTATATGGCAAAACGGAAACGCGGAGAAAATCCAGTATTCTATGCTGATGATATCGAAGGGTTAAAAGGTGTTGAATGCTGGCCAACTCGTAAAGAAGAACAAATGAAAAAAGCTGCTGGAAAATGAGTGTAAAAAACAGACCTGAGGTAATCCTTAGGTCTGTTTTTTACACAATGTATTGTAAAAGTTTACAATGTTGTAACAGTTTCAATCTTTTTTGTAATACAGGTTTGCATTATAATAATAAACGAAATGATTATAATGAATATATAAATAAATTGAGAGAGGAGGATGTGTATGAAACAGTACATCTTCACTTTTAGTACACACCATCAACAACCAGTTGTATGGGAAGAAGCCATTATTGCAGATGGCATGATGGATGCGTGTGTAAAAGCGAAAAAATTGTGTCGCCAGTATGAACAAGAAAAACAAATTCCGATCCGTATTCAATATAAAGGTGTTCGCTATTGTAGTGAAGATATCGCATAAGTGACATAAGAAAGGACGGATTATATAGTGTTTGTTTCATCATAAGCCCGCAGCTGCTCATAAATACGTTAGACTGCGGGCTCATAATTTTTCTTCTGTCTCAAAAACAAAAGTTTACTTATGATATGAGATACAATTTGTTAAACTTCCTATAATTTATGTTATGTAAACTAATAATAAAAACAAAAAACAAGGCAGTTGCTATTTATTACTGCCCTCTTAGGTTTTTTAGTTACACAATCTCGCTTATAACACATCCGGCAAGCTTATTCGCTATTTTACTGTTGCGAAATAACCAGTTTATTAAATGAGGCTCAGTGTTAAAAATTTCAACACTTACCTTCCCCTCAACAAATAGTAGAGCAAAGCGGACGCCAATTTTAATTAAAGAACCGTCAGAACCTTCAACGAAAAGAACGGTTTCGGAATAATGATAATCATCTAGATTACTTCCGAATTTCTTTTCATAATAATCAATGTTTTCACTTCGGTTCGGTCCAGCAATTTCCTTTAGAATTTGGTAGAAATCTTTAATGTTTTCCTTGAAAATTTCTGGATAAAGCGATCCATAAATTTTATTTCCATGGATAGTTAGTTGGAACAAACTTAAATCTAATCGTTTTGTTAAAAGCTGTTCCCATTCAGCTTGAGTTAAAGTCTTTTCTGATTCAGCCACAAATTCACTAATAATCCCTAAGCTATAATATGTACCCACAAATGCCTCCCATTTTTATTATTTTGCAATCGATTGTTTGAAAGTTAGTTTATTACTATAGATGTCTTAATTTTGTTGCTCCCCCTTTTTTTCTACCAAGGCGGCACCTTTTTGAATTGCTGTGCCACCGAATTTTTTTCGGAGTTTCTCTACCGTTTTCCATAACGCTTCGGTTTTTGCTTCTTCTTCATAATGGAACAAATCAAGCTGTTTGACCGCTTCTTTGCGATCAAACACGTCTAATGCGGTAATGCCAAGCAAGCGGATAGGCTCGCCGTTCCAATGTTTTTTCAATAAATACGCCGCATAGCGAAAAATCTCTTCCGCTTCTTGAAATGGGTTGTCCCACGTTTTGCTGCGGGTGATCGTTTGGAAGTCGTGGTAGCGAATCGTCAACTGAACGGTTGCCGACACCACCCGCTTTTGTTTCATTCGTCGGCCGACAGACTCGGCTAATTGACGAAGGATATCCAAAAGAACCCGCTGCTCTGTGACATCGTACGGAAGAGTGATCGAATTGCCAATCGATTTCCGCTTTTCCCCTTCTTCTGGGTTGACAGGGCGATGATCGATCCCGTTTGCCCATTCTTTTAAACGAGAGCCATAAATTCCGAGAGTTTGTTGCAGAGCTATTTCGTTCGCTTTTGCTAAATCGCCAATCGTGGCAATCCCCATTGCATTCAGCTTTTTGGCGGTTTTCTCTCCTACTCCGTGCATCGTTTCTACCGTCAACGGCCATAGTACGTTCGGAACATCCCGTTTGCGTAAAACCGTGATGCCGAGCGGCTTTTTCATTTCACTTGCCATTTTCGCTAAAAATTTGTTCGGTGCAATACCGATACTGATAGGAATTTGAACCGTTTCAAGTAAATCTCGTTGGATATGTTCAGCCAATATAAGTGGATGTACCGATGCCATTTCTGTAACATCTAAATAGCCTTCATCGATAGAGGCCCGCTCAAGTAGCGGAGAAACGCGCTGTAAACGTTCAAACACTTGTTGACTGATTGCGCGGTAAAGCGAAAAGTTCGGTTTTCGCACAATAAGAGACGGGCACTTTTTCTTCGCTTCCCATAGCGGCATTGTCGTATAAATGCCAAGCTGCTTTGCGAGATAATTTGCTGCTAGCACAATCCCCCTTCGTTCTTTCGGATCGCCTGCAACAACAACAGGCTTCCCTTTTAACGACGGGTCATACGCCTCTTCGCAACTAGCAAAAAACGAATTACAGTCGATATGAAAAATAATGCGTCCCATTTCGATTCCCCTTCTAGATAAACGCGCCAATGATAGCGGAGACGATAACAACAAGCAAAGGCGGACATTTCCAAATCGCTAGTAAACAAAACGCCGCTAATGCAAGGCAAAAATCCGCCGGGGTTTGAATGGCTTTTGTCCATACTGGATGATACAGCGCCGCAAGCAAAATGCCTACCACCGCCGCGTGAATGCCATGGAATGCCGCTTGAAACCGTGCATGCTGACGAATCCATTCCCAAAACGGAAGCGTCCCGATGACTAATAGAAAAGACGGGAGAAAAATCGCAATCGTTGCGACAATTGCCCCTTTCCATCCGAAGCTTACCATCCCTAAATATGTAGCAAACGTAAACAACGGTCCCGGTACTGCCTGCGCCATTCCGTATCCCGTTAAAAATTGTTCGTTTGTTACCCATCCTTTCGTCACTACTTGCGCTTGTAATAAAGGAAGTACTACATGTCCTCCACCAAAAACAAGCGCCCCTGCGCGATAAAAGCTGTCAAAAAGCGCGACAAGCGGAGAACTCGTCAATTGTGCGACAAGCGGAAGCAGCCCAAGCAGTATAAAAAATATAAGTAAAAAGCTCACTTTTTTTCCTGAAGAAATAGAAATCGACGAAACCGCTGTGGGCGAATGGCTCCGATACAAAAGGCTTCCTAACATCCCAGCAACAATAATGATAACAACTTGTCCTCCAGCGTTTGGAAACAAAAAAGACAAAATAGCCGCCGCAACGGCAATCGTCGCACGCGAACGATCGAAAGCAAACGCCCTTGCCATTCCCCATACGGCATGAGCAACCACCGCTACCGCTACGACGAGCAATCCATGCAGCCAATCGATAGCAATCCCTTTGGAAAAATAGGCAAACAATAAAAGAATCAATGCCGACGGAAGCGTAAATCCTATCCATGCCGCAATCGCCCCGAGCATCCCTGCTTGCAAAAATCCAATGCCAATCCCGACTTGACTGCTCGCCGGTCCAGGAAGTAGCTGACATAACGCAACTAAATCAGCATATGTTTTCTCATCCATCCATTGTTTCCTTTTCACATACTCTTCACGAAAATACCCTAAGTGAGCGACAGGCCCACCGAAAGAAACCAATCCTAACCGCGCCGCTGTTTTCCATACTTCCCAAATCGGGTGTTTCTGGACGATGTATTTTTCAGGATTCAAACTAGCCCCCCCTTCTTAATAAACCTCAACAACTTTTAATAAATCGTTCCGACCACATTCCCTAACTATACAGCCCCCGTTTTTTGTACATAAAGATAATTACGAAGGTTGTCTCCTTCTTCTCGATGTTCTTGCTGGTGTAATAATTACCCCACCACCGTTCCGTTTTTCACAGGTGCGTCCGGTTGTAAAAGCACGACATCGTCTTCTTCCGGAATGCCGCCGAGGACCAATACTTCGGAGGAAAAGCCGGCGATGCGCCGCGGCGGAAAATTGACGACGGCGACGACTTGCCGCCCGATTAACTGTTCCGGTTCGTAGCGCCGCGTAATTTGTGCGGAGGAGCGTTTCACGCCAAGTTCGCCAAAATCAATTTCTAATTTGATTGCCGGTTTGCGCGCTTCCGGAAACGGTTCTGCTTTTACAACTGTACCGATGCGAATCTCTAGTTTTAAAAAATCTTCAATCGTTGCCATATACATCCCCACTTCATCCTATTTTATCACACTTCTTAACTCGTTTGAAATATGAAAGGTGCAAAACTCCCCCCTTTCCGCTATACTGAACAAGTAGTCTTGTGGCTAGGAGGAAAACGAATGAAATCACTAGTTCTTGCCGAAAAGCCGAGTGTGGCACGAGAAATTGCCCGCGTACTTGGCTGTCGGGAACAACATAAACATTACTTGGAAGGACCGAACTATATTGTCACATGGGCGCTTGGGCATTTAATTGAATTGAAGATGCCAGAGCATTATAACCCAGCATATAAAACGTGGCGGCTAGAAGATTTGCCGATTATTCCGGAAAAAACGGGACTGAACGTCATTCGACAAACGAGCCATCAGTTTCGCGCTATCGAAACACTAGCAAAACGCCCAGACATTAAAAACTGCATCATCGCCACCGACGCCGGACGGGAAGGCGAACTCGTTGCACGGTGGATTTTGCAAAAGATTCGTTGGAAAAAACCGTTCCTTCGCCTTTGGATTTCGTCCCAAACCGACCAAGCGATTCGCGATGGGTTTCAACATTTAAAACCGGGGAAACAGTTTGATCGGTTATATGAATCGGCAGTGTGCCGGGCAGAAGCGGATTGGTTGATTGGATTAAATGTGACGAGAGCGTTAACGACCAAATACAATGAACCGCTTTCCGCAGGCCGCGTCCAAACACCGACGCTTGCGATGATCATCGAGCGGGAAAAAGAAATTCAGTCGTTTCAACCGGTGCCATATTGGACGATTCATGCCAACGTCGGGTCTGTTCCTGCTGTTTGGGAGCGTAACGGGGAAAAACGAATTTTTTCGAAAGAACTAGCGGAACAGCTATATGAAACACTAAAAAACAAGCAAGCAACGGTTATTTCTGTTGAACGAAAAACAAAAAAAGAGCCGCAGCCGCTCCCTTACGACTTAACGGAACTGCAGCGGGACGCAAACAAACGATTTGGCTTTTCTGCGAAAAAAACGTTAAGCGTGCTACAACGGCTCTATGAACAGCATAAACTCGTCACGTATCCGCGCACCGACTCGCGCTACTTAACGACCGATATGGAAAACACGATGCTTGAGCGGCTAGAGGCGATGAAATCTGGATACGGAGACGAAATGGCTTCGCTTTTAAAACATAAAGGGAAAGTGATGGCTCAGCGGGTATTTGATAATAAAAAAGTAACCGATCATCACGCGATTATCCCGACGGAAGAGCGGCTGGATGTCGGCAAGCTTTCTGCCGATGAACGAAAACTATATGATTTAATCGCTCGTCGCTTTTTAGCACTTTTCTATCCAGCGTGCGAATATGAAACCGTTCAAGCTGTTTTTGAAATCGACGGCGAAACGTTTATCGCACGCGAAACGCGAGTAGTGAACGCCGGGTTTCGATGCATTCTAGAAAAGCAAGAAGAGAAAATGACTTTCCCTATTTTTAAGAAAGGCCAAACGGTTTCTGTTAGGCTAGAGAAAAAAGAAACGCTAACAGAACCGCCTCTTCGCTGTTCCGAAGCCGACTTGTTGTCACAAATGGAAAAATACGGACTCGGTACGCCAGCGACGCGGGCTGACATTATTGAACGCCTTATCGAAACGGAAACGGTCGAGCGAAAAAACGGGCGGTTTTATCCGACACCGAAAGGAAAACAATTAATTGAACTCGTGAACGAGGAATTAAAATCGCCACAGTTGACCGCAAAGTGGGAAAAAGAATTAGAAGCAATTGCCCGCGGGAATGGTGATCCGAAAACGTTCCTCCAAAACATCCGCAAGCAAACGGAGCGGTTAGTGGCGGAAATCAAACAAAGCGATCGAACGTATCGCGCCCATAATTTAACTGGCTCGATGTGCCCAGAATGCGGGTCGTTTTTAAAAGAACGGGCAACAAAAGAAGGACGTCTGCTTGTATGCGCGAATATGGCCTGCCGATTCCGAAAACGAAAAGATCCAAAACTTTCGCATCGTCGCTGCCCACAATGCAAAAAACGGATGGAAATTCATGAAGGAAAAGCAGGTATCTACTTTCAATGCCGCCCTTGCAATGTTATTGAAAAAGCAGAAGAACAGAAAAAAACAAAACTTGGCCAAAAAGAACGGGCGTTATTGAAAAAATATAGTGCCGAGAATGATTCGTTTGGCACAAGTTTAGGTGATTTATTGAAGCAGGCGTTAGAGAAAAAGAGCGAGTAAGGGAGATGCCGGTGTCGCCTCTGACACCGGCTCACTCCATTCGTTTTTTCGCCGACGAGCAAAGCTGTTGGGTTTACTCCAACAGCTTTGTTTATCTCATGCGCTTCTGCATCCACACTTGTTTGACGGTTGATTGAAAGCCGATTTCTTTTAACAGGGAGTAGGTCGGTGACGAATGAGTAACCGGTATGTTTACTACTACTTTCACGACCTCGTCTGAACAAGTGCCGAACACGTTTGTCAGCAAAAACCGAAGGATCGGTTCCGCATCGTCCCTTGCAGGGTGAGCTTCGCATTGAAATAAAATCGTTTTTTCATGCTTACCTGCTTCATCAAAAACACGGCGATAATAGGCATATCCGATGTCGCCACCTTGCTCGTCTTTTACAAGAAGCGCCTCGCCCTCTTTGACGCTTTGCCATTGCGTTTGCCACGGATGTCCTCCTTTATAAAAAGGAAGATGGCTCACTCGTTGCGGGACGGTCGTTTCCACTTGAAATGGTTTGGTGTCTAAGCGTGGTACTGATTCTGGAAACTGTAAATATTCGAGTTCGTCTACGATTTCATATCCGAACTTTTTATATAGTCCAATAGCTCGCTCATTTTCGCTAATCGCTTCCAATGTTGCAAGCTCGACGCCTGCTTGTTGGTAAATGTCAAGTGTTGCTTCCATTAGCTCCGTTCCAATTCCTGTTTTGCGAAACGCAGGCGCTACTCCTGTGCCGCCGTTCCAGGCGATTAAAGTCCCTTGAAATTCGCGAATGCCGTTTAGCACGATCCCAACTGCCTCCTCATGGTGAAAGGCAATAATAGATAGTGAAGGAGAAAGCCCCTCCCCGACTAATCGCTGCAAAAAGCTTTCTAGCGTCAGTTGAATCGGAAAATAATACCCTTCAAATCCAGCATTCCAAGCACGTACTGCTTCTTCTAACGTACATTCTGATAGTCGTTTTATTTGTAACATATTCCCTCCATTATGCCGTAATGTTTTCTTCGGACGAAGCTTCTTTTTTCTATTATTTGTTGGCTTCTTTACAGACATTGAAATGAAATTTTCCTCCCTTTTCTCATTCATTTTATG
Organism: Anoxybacillus kestanbolensis; assembly: GCF_001996285.1. Lineage (NCBI taxonomy): Bacteria > Bacillati > Bacillota > Bacilli > Caryophanales > Anoxybacillaceae > Anoxybacillus > Anoxybacillus kestanbolensis. The sequence goes on from NZ_MQAD01000005.1 coordinate 180,034, forward strand.
CCTTTCGTCATCCTTTATTTTCCTATCTGCTGAAGTGTAGGGCTGTTTTTAATCGATACCCACGGGCGATTATGTTCCCAACGGACGTGCACATCTATTTGAAACGTTTCTGACAAATAATTGTCGGTGAGTATTTTTTCTTTTTGTCCGGTTGCTATAATTTTTCCATCTCTTAATAATAAAACATGGGTCATTTCTTCGATAATTTCTTCAATATGATGTGTGACATATAACACGTGGCATACTTTTTTTATGATAACGTCCCTAATGAGTGCCAAAAGTTCTTCTCGTGTCAACATATCTAGTCCTACGGTTGGTTCATCCAATATGAGCAGCTTTGGCTTTGCCATTAGTGCTCGAGCAATCAGTACTTTTCTTTTTTCTCCTTGCGATAAGGTGCGATACGTTTTTCCTTTTAAGTAACCGATTCGAAAGACATTCATCCATTGTTCGGCTTGGTGGAAATCTTTGTCTGTGACAGGCTCATACAGCCCAATCGAAGCAAATTTTCCGCTAACAATTACCTCTTCCGCCGTTTCCGATTCTAATGTAGGTTGAAATCTCTCAAACGAGTTGCTTACAAACCCGATGTGTTTGCGAAGTTCTGGCAAATTTGTTTTTCCAAATCGGTGCCCTAATACGGAAACTTCTCCTTTTGATGGGTATTCATAACCTAATAAAATATTAAGTAGCGATGTTTTTCCTGAACCATTTAACCCGAGAATGACCCATTGTTCATTTTCTTGCACTTCCCAATGTAGACGGTCTAAAATGACGCGCCCTTCTCTAATAAATGAAACATTTTTCATCTCAACAATCATTCCTCTTCCCCCTTGTTTCATTTTGATCTAAAACACTTTGTCAATGATTTTATAAAATTTTCAAAATGTATGTTTTCTGTAGCTGCATATGTGGTACTTATTTTTGTTTAAGCGATTTCATGACAATCCATTTCCCACCACTTCCATGGCAACCAGTTTTTCAGTCTTAACGTCAATGTGACCCCTCTCCCTACAGGGTAACGCAAACGAGGAGTCGACGATTGGACGACTTTGATTATTTGCCTAATGACTTCATCAGGAGGTGGAGCTGTTTTAGCTACTCGATTCACGTATTGCATAATGGTTTTCATTTCTTTTTCATATGGCGAACCTGAACGGACGGACACTCCTTGAAGTCCTTTCGACCAAATGTTTGTTTTGAATGACCCAGGCTCGATTAAGACGACATGTACTCCGTACGGCAACATTTCTAAACGAAGCGATTCGCTAAATCCTTCGACAGCAAATTTTGAAGCGACATATGGCCCAATCGCCGGAAAACCGATTCGTCCGCTAATGCTGCTAATGTTGATAATCTTACCGCTACGTTGCGTTCGCATAATCGGCAAAACAGCTTTTGTGACGGCAACTAACCCAAAAAAGTTCGTCGCAAACTGACGCTCCCACTCTTCAATTGAGAGTTCCTCGACAAAACCACCAACGGCAAACCCTGCGTTGTTAACTAATACATCGATTCGTCCATAGCGATTAGTTACATCATTCACGACCGATTCCACCGTAGCGAAATCGGTGACATCGAGAGATATGACTTCTATCCGATCGTACACGCCGGCTTCAGACGCCACGGTTGTAAGCATTTCTTTGTTTTGCATGTTTCGCATCGAAGCAACGACTCGATATCCTTCGTGCGCAAGTGCAACACTGACGAGTAGTCCAAACCCACTCGAGGCCCCTGTCACTAGCGCCACCGATGGAGAGTTTACCTTTTGATTCACAACAATCCTCCTCGCTACGATAAAGACATATTTATTGGAATTAGATAACGATAGGTAATATTCCTGCCATTTTGAAAAATTGACCTCCATCACGTACTGATGGAGGTCGATTTTTTCTTTGGTTTAAGTTCTTTTGTTGTGACAACAAGCATAGCTCCACTCAACACAATCAGTCCCCCAATCATTTGAATAGACGACATGCTTTCATGTAAAAATACCATCGATAGAAGAAACGTCACGATCGGTTCTATCATACTTAAAATCGCTGCTTTTGTCGGACCGATGATATTCATTCCCGCAAAAAACGTCAGCATCGCCAAAACGCTTGAAATAAACGATGTTCCGATAATTGGAATCCATCCTTTTGCGTCAAATTGAAAATGTAATGTTCCCGACCACATTCCAAAAACAAAAAAAGAAAAAGCAGCAAAGAGTGCGATATAGGCGCTCGCTGTAATGGGTGGAACGTGTGCGGTTACCTGATTTCCAACGATAATGTAGATCGAATAAACCATCGCTGCTCCAATGGCTAACGCAATGCCGAGCGGCTGAATTTTTCCTTCTGGTGCTCCTAATACAAGCAACATACCTAAAAAAGAAATGAGAATCGCTATGATGATGTGCTTTGTTAGCTTTTCTTGATTAGTAAAAAACGAAAAAACAGCGACAAATATTGGGTTTAAATACAGCAATAAAGCCGCGAGTGAAGACGGAATATATTTTACTGCCTGAAAATAAAAAGAAGATTGCATCATATAGAAAATGCCGCCTAGTAAAAATAAATACAATAAATGTGACCGCGAAACCTTCCAGTTTTTTTCTTTTAACAATAAATACAGAAAAAAGAAGAGCGCAGCCAGTGCAAAACGTAAAAACAACAAGGTCGTCACAGTGACACCGCTGTCGTATGCGTATAATGCAAAGATGGGAATGAACGCAAATCCCGTTGCTGATAACAATATAAGTCCATATCCTTTCCACATACTTTTTGCACCTCAAACGTGACTATTTTTACAAAAATTTATGTGTTTGCTTCTTTTTTGTTGAGAGAAAACAACACGTTTTCTTGTTTGCTGTAAATATTAAGTAAAATACCACTAAAGACAAACGCTGCACCAATAATATGAGTGAATGTCAAATGTTCATTAAAAAACATCGTACCCATCACAGTAGCAGAAATAGGCATGACATTAATGAAAACAGAGGCGGTTGAAGCACCTACTTTTTGAATACCGTTATACCACCAAACGAAGCTGATCGCTGAAACAAAAATAGCAACGTATAGAACGCTCAACCAAACATCCCATCCGCTCGCTTCGATGGATGCAAAGGAAGTATAATATAGCGCAAACGGCGCTAGAAATAGCGTCCCAAAACCTGTTGCATATGTTGTTGCCGCAAGAGGACTAAACTTTTTCATCGCGATTTTTCCGATGACAGAGTATGTACTCCAGCTAAGACATGCCCCCACTAGCACGAGATCGATTGGGGAGAATCCTATGTCAATAAGCACAGAAGGGTGACCATCTGTAATAATATATATAGCTCCAAATACTGCAAGAAACATTCCTAGTACGCTTCTTCTGTTCAATTTTTCTTTTAAAAACAACGCAGATAAAAGCGTAATGAGCGGTGCATTGACTGCAATGACTAATGAACTTTTGACAATTGGTGCATATTTTGTAGCGATAAAAAAGAAAATGTTATATAAAAATACTCCTGTTAGGCCAAGAAGTGCTAACACTCCCCAGTCTTTTTTTATAGGGATGGGTCTATTTGGTTCTTTCCAATGTAATAGCGGAAATAAAATCAAACTAGCGCCGAAAAAGCGAAAAAAAGCAACTGACACCGGATGCAAAGTCATCGTTGCGATTTTTCCAGCAACGAAGGCACCACCCCAAATGGTAGTGGTTAAAAATAAAAGTATATACGTGTTCAAATTTTTTGTTGACATGAAATATCCCCCTCGTTTATCTTTACATTTCTGTTATAATCAATTTTACAAGTATTTGGTCATAGGTGTTATTGATAATAATTGATATCGTTCATCAATATTTTTGATGGGGAGTTGGGGAGTATGAATCTTGATTATTTGCATACATTTCGTGAGGTAGCGAAATGGAATAGTTTTACGAAAGCTGGTGAAATGTTAGGATACGCCCAATCGAGTGTGACAACACAGATAAAAAAGCTAGAAGAGGAATTTGGTGTTGTTTTGTTTGAACGTTGGGGCGGGAAAATTAAACTGACATCTGCCGGGGTGGAACTACTTGAATATGCAAATAAGATTGTTAGTTTGATTGATGAGGCGAAACAAAGTCTTTCTGAGCAAACGGAGCTCGCTGGGAGTTTATCAATTGGCACGATTGAGTCAGTCGCTGGGTTTTATCTCCCACCTTATTTACAAGCATTTAAGCAAAAGTATCCGAGAGTAAATTTGCTGTTGCAACAAAACATTTGCAATCGGCTTGTCGAAGGAGTAAAGGAAGGGAAATATGATTTAGCTATTATTCTCGATGAAGAACGTGAAGACCCTGATTTACATGTGACTGTTATTAAACAAGAGCCGCTAGTTCTTGTTGCTAAACCAGACCATCGTTTAGCCCAGTTAGATGAAGTGGATATACGTATGTTAGGTGATGAAAAGCTTATTGTGACTGAACAAGGATGTAGTTATCGAGAAGTCATCGGAAATTTGTATCGTAATCATAGTATTCGTTTTGAGTATACGATTGAACTAGGGAGTATTGAAGCAATAAAACGATGCGTCGCCTATGGACTTGGCATCGCTTTTTTGCCACTTATGGCTGTAGAGTCTGAATTAGAGAAAGGGAGTTTAGTTCGCATCCTTCTTCCCGAGGCCGATATACACCTCTCCCTTCAACTTGTATACCATCGTAAAAAATGGTTGTCACAATCAATGAAACAATTGACGAGCCTCTTAGTGGGAGAAATTTAAGGAGAGCCAAACGGGGATCTTCTCGTTTGGCTCTTTAAGTTTACATAATTAAATTATGGGAAATAGATTGGATATATAAATCATAAGTTTATATTCGGCGTTTTACTCTCCTGTTTCCGCAAATCGCTTAATTCGCGCGCCAATTTCATCACGAACACGCTGGAAAACAACCCATTTTTCTTCTTCGGTCCCTTCTGCTTTCGCTGGATCGTCAAACCCCCAATGTACGCGTTTTACGTGCGGTGGTGTGACTGGACAATGATCAGCTGCATGTCCACATAATGTAACGACTAAATCGGCTTTGTTTAAAATTTCCGGATCAATGATATCGGATGTTTGTTTTGAAATATCGATGCCCACCTCTTTCATCGCTTTTACGGCGTTTGGATTTAAACCGTGTGCTTCGATACCAGCGCTATATACTTCCCATTCATCACCGAGATATTTTTTTGCCCATCCTTCCGCCATTTGGCTACGACAAGAGTTTCCTGTGCATAAGAAATAAATGACTTTTTTCATTGCAATCGACTCCTTTTAATGAATAATAAGTAACCATATATATAACCCAACGAGCGTAATAAATAATGTTGGGATAGTTAAAATTAAACCGTTTTTAAAATAAGTGCCCCACGTAATTTTTACTCCTTTTGTTGAAAGGACATGTAACCAAAGAAGTGTCGCGAGTGAGCCAATTGGTGTAATTTTTGGTCCTAAGTCGGAACCGATCACATTGGCATAAATAAGCGCTTCACGAATAATTCCTGTCGTATTTGTATCAGCGATGGCTAGTGCATCAATCATAACCGTTGGCATGTTGTTCATCACAGATGATAAAATGGCTGCGATAAACCCCATAGCAATCGTTGCTACAAACAACCCTTGCTTAGCGGCTCCCTCGATCAGATCAGCTAGAATGTTCGTTAGCCCGACGTTGCGTAATCCGTATACAACAACATACATTCCGATGGAAAAAAACACAACAGCCCACGGCGCTCCTTTTACTATTTGTTTCACATGGACAACTGGACTACGTTTCCCCATCCATAAAAACAATAACGCCACAGCACCAGCAATAAACGAAACAGGGATATTTACAAATTCACCGACAAAATAACCGACTAATAAAACCGCAAGAACGATCCAAGACAAGCGAAACATGCGCACGTCTTTAATCGCTTCGTATGGTTGTTTAACATGGGATAAATCATAACGTTTTGGAATGTCTTTTCGAAAATATAAGTAAAGTACCCCGATGCTCGCTGCGAGCGAGAAAAAGTTTGGAACGATCATCCGTGATGCGTACTCACCGAAACTAATACGGAAAAAGTCCGCAGAGACAATATTGACAAGGTTGCTGACAACAAGCGGTAACGACGTCGTATCAGCGATAAATCCGCTTGCTAAAATAAATGGTAATACGTTTCGTTCATCAAATTGTAATGCACGCACCATAGCTAATACGATGGGTGTTAAGATGAGTGCAGCGCCATCGTTTGCGAAAAATGCAGACACTAAAGCACCGAGAATTGAAACAAATACAAACATGCGAATGCCGTTTCCTTTTGCAGCACGTGCCATATGTAATGCTGCCCATTCAAAAAAGCCAATTTCATCTAAAATTAAAGAAATAATAATGATTGCAATAAAAGCAAGCGTCGCATTCCAAACGATGTTCGTTACATCGATGACATCTTGAACATCAACAACCCCAAGGAGCAACGCTAATAAGGCGCCACCGCACGCCGACCAACCAATCGATAAATTGCGTGGTTGCCAAATAACAAAAACGAGGGTAACAAGAAAAATCAGTGATGCAAGAATAACGGAAAGCAAAAAACCACTCCTCTCTTTTTATTCGCACTGAATACGCATTCCTTTTTCCTTAAGTTGACGAATGTGTTCTTTTGGATCTAGCAAATAAGCGAAAATGCTTTGCATCATTGGATAAAACTCATGTTTTTTATTTAGTGAATAAAATACCCACTGCGCTCTTTTTGTTTCTTTCACTAAACCGTTATCTTTTAGTTTTCGTAAATGCTGGCTAATGGCAGGTTGGCTCATCTGTAATAGTTCAACGAGCTCACATACGCAACAATCTGCTTCATTTAGTATAGCCATGATCGTGAGTCTTGTTTTGTCGCCTAATAGCTTTAACATATTTGCCGCCTCTTCGATGTGATACATAATACCCCCTCCTTCATCCGTAAATTATTATATAATTATATACTTATATAAACAAGTAAAGATTTTGTAAAGAAAAAAGAGCTGATCCACTGATCAACTCTTGTCGCATAAAACTAATCGTCATCTACCGTCCATGTTATATTTGTTTTTGTTTGCTGTTGTTTCATTTTTCATTCTCCTTTCAACATGTATTTTTCGTCTAAATTAAAACAATTGGTACATTGAACATTTTCGATCCATCATCTTTTCTTCAACTTGTCGAATCAGCTGCTCTCGCTCTATTTCTTCAGCTGTCCATATTCGTCGTTGAATGGAAATCGTTAAAAAAAATAAATGAAATTTCATGATTTACTCACCCCCTTTCAGTAAAAAAAATCCGTTGGACAAAATCTTTTCGCGGATGGCACAAAAAAACGCAGGGAACACATCCTTCCCTGCGACATGCGATCGCTTGTGAAAAGGTGAATGATTTTCACATCGGGAGGGCAGGCCAATCTTCTTTGTTCAATTGCGCCATGTACTTCTGTCATTGTTGTCATAACTCTTTCCTCCCTTCCAAAATCAATTGATGTAGTAAATTATATACACGATAAGATAAGTTTGTAAATATATAATAAAAATTTTTCCAAACAGATCACGAAGATATGTATATGAAAGAAAACAAAAGGTATGCAAGGACAGATGCATCATTTTTTGTCTTTTAAGCAAATTGTCCATCGATGTACGATATATTTTCTTGTGCTATTTATTATTTTTGACTATGATCAAAAAAGAACATGTAGAAGGGAGATCTTTATGAAACATACAGACATATATATCTTATCCGGATTTCTTGGGAGTGGTAAAACGACATTATTAAAGCGGCTACTGCAACATGAAAAAGAACATGGACGGAAAGTCGCTGTTGTGATGAATGAAATTGGCCAAGTGTCCATTGACTCACATGCTGTTTCAGAAGATGCTGTACTAAGCGAATTATTAAGCGGCTGTGTATGTTGTACCATTCAAGATCAATTTGAAGTAGAGCTTTATTCGTTGCTCCAGCAACATTCATTAGATGTCATTTACATTGAAACAACAGGGGTAGCGCATCCTGTTGAAGTGCTCGATGCGTGTGTGTCGCCATTACTTGCTCATCGTCTTCAAATGAGAGGTATCATCACGACAATCGATGCAACACGTTGGATGAATCGTCAACAACTCTCCATTCCCTTGCAAATGTTATTAAAAGAACAAGTTCGTCACGCGGATGTATTAATTGTCAATAAGACAGATGAATTACGCCCAGAAGAACAAGCAAAATTGTCGTTTGAGTTACAAACGATTAACAATGAAGCGCGTACAATTTTTACAACATTTTCTAACGTACGAATGGAAGATATTCATTTGTTATCGAAGCGGGTAAGAAACGAGCATGAGCGAATGAACATAGAAAGATTACGCATTCAAACATACGTACATACATTTACAAGCCCAATTGATTTAGATGTGTTCGAACAATGGGTACGGCAGTTACCTGATACCATTTACCGAATGAAAGGGTTTTTACGCTTTACTCGTACAAGTGGGGTTTATTCTTTTCAGTATGCATACGGTACACCGCTCTATATGAAAGAGGAAATGAATGTTCCGCTACATTTTGTTGTGATTGGTGAACAATTGGATAAACAAACACTAAAACAACAACTCGATAATATGCAAAAAGGAGAAGGTTAATATCCCTCTCCTTTTACTTTCGTCCAAAGTCCGCTTTAATTTCTCCCCATTGCTCGGTTTCCCATTTCATAATTTCATTCGTATAATGGTGCGTGCGCAACCAACTTTCAGCACGTTCAACAAGTTTCCAGACACGTTCTGTTTCAGCGTTGCGAACGAGCGTTGTATTCGCTTTTTTTCCTTTTACCCATTTTATGGCTGTTGCCGAATCAGAATAAATCGGCAAACTTTTGTTTTGTTGTTGTAACCATGCTAATGCGTGGACAATGGCTAAAAACTCCCCAATGTTATTTGTTCCGATCATCGGTCCAACATGAAACAACTCTTTCCCTGTTTTCGTATGTACTCCTCGATACTCCATCCATCCTGGATTTCCGCTACATGCCGCATCTACGCAAATACTTTCCTCTACATAGTTCGTTGCAAGCACTTTATTTTTTTTCGTTCGGTTTACAAACGGACCAGACGCAAATGCTTGTTCTGCTTCTTCTTTCGATGAAAATGAGCGATATTTTGCCCCCGGAACGCCAATGACGTACGGTTTACACTCGTCCCAAGAAGAAAAAATACCTGTTTTCGCCCCTTGCCAAACGACATAATATTTTTTCAATTTGTCACATCCTCACGAATTGGAATAAAGAAACAAAGTTGAAGGTCACAAAAGAAGGAATGAAAGAGGAGATATGGCGGAGGAGGGGGGATTCGAACCCCCGCGGGCTTTGACACCCCTATCGGTTTTCGAGACCGACCCCTTCAGCCGGACTTGGGTACTCCTCCGTACGTTGGGGTGCCAAAGAAATTATAGCGAAAACATGATTTTTCGTCAATTACTTTTTTGTTTTTCAATATAGTCAACAAGCCCCATCGCACATACTTGTAAATCAAGTTGAAGCACTTTATATACATCTGCATTATCGGGTACTTGCCGTTTGCGTAAAAATGTTTGAACGTTGTCGAATAAAAGTTGGAAAACGGCTTCTGTCTTTTCTGTAAAGGACTTATCTTTTTGTTTATCTACGATATCGCGACCTATTTGCACGAAGATCGGTAGCCAGTAATGTAGCTGATCCCAAACCGTCTGCACATGGGTTGACATACCAAAATGGCCAAAATAGATGCGATCTGGATGTAACGACATGAATCTTTTAATCGAAGCTTGCATCGCTTCTGGGTCAAATTGATTTGGTGATGTAGATGGCAAATATAACTCCACGTCATATGAAAGTAACTGTGGATAAAAAACACCTGCCGTATCACCTGTAAAAATACCGTTGCTTTTTTCGTCATAAATAGAGAAATGGTGATTCGCATGCCCTGGTGTATGAAGAAACGTTAATGTACGATCTTCTCCGATTTGTAACGTTTCCCCATCTTCTTTTATGACCAGTCGGTCCTCTGGAATTGGAACGATCGGATCAAATAACGCATCAAATTTTTCACCGTAAACGGCTTTTGCCCCTTCAATGAGACGAGATGGATCGGCCAAATGTCGCATTCCCTTCGGATGAACAAATACGCGAGCGTTTGGACAATGTTTTAGTAACACTCCTGCTCCACCCGCATGATCTAAATGAATATGTGTCACAATAATGTTTTTTACATCTTTTAAATCGATTGATAATTCTTCTAGTCCTTTAAGTAAATGCGGGATAGATGGGCTTGCACTTGTTTCGATAATTGTCACTTCTTCTTCATGGAAAACGTATGCACCTGTTCGTTGGGCTGTTTGTAAATCATATAAATCAATGAGTGAAATGCCAAATCCTAAATCAACAGGTCGCCACATGTTGATTCTCCTTTCTCTTTTTGAATAAGTCGAGCAAAATGATGAGCGATTTTTGCAGTTAATCCCCAAATGACTTTATCTTCGTAGTAATAAAAATATTCTTCAATTTGTCTCGGTCGCCAATTATACTGTCTTCCTCCAGGAATATCGTCAAATGGGAAATCGTCTTCGGGCTTTGGTTCAAATTGAACACGATATATTCGTGGTTTCGTTTCAATAAAAAAAGATAACGGGACGGTGAATACATCTTCCACTTCTTTTTTATTGATTTGCATGTGTGCGTTATTTACAAATGCAACAAATGGATAAATGACCATGCCAAATGGTGAAAGCACATAATCAAGTGGAACGACATGTGTAATATGTTCTTTTTTAATCCCCAACTCTTCACATGTTTCTCGAATGGCTGTTTCTTGTGGATTTTGATCACATGCATCCATTTTTCCACCCGGGAAACAAATTTCACCGGGCTGGCGACGTAACTGAAATGAGCGTACTTCAAATAAGACAAACACGTCATCGTGTTGACAAATAAGCGGGAGAAGTACAGCATATTTTGCGTATGAGTTGAAATCCATGATTGTTGGTGTTCGCTGCTGTAGTTCATTCATTGTCGTATAAATCACTTTTTTCATTAGTAAACATCCCTTTTCGTAAATACATAAAAAGAAACGATCAGCGCGACAAGTGCCCAAGTGGCTAGCACGGTCATCGAAAAAGAAAGTGTCATCTCATCAATCGGTGGCGCCATGCCGCTAATATAACTTGTGAGTCGTAAATTCACCATAAACAAATATTTCGCAGACGTCCACGATGACACCATATTTGATAAAATCGCTCCTGAAATGAGAGCGGCAAGCATAATTCCCATCACGGCAGCTGTGCTACGTAGTAATACCGATAACATGAATGTTAATGTGCCGACAACGAGCGAAACAAAAAAAGCGAGCCCGAATTCAATAAGCAAGTATTTCCATTGCGGGATAAGATGGACAGCTGATGTATTTAATTCTTCACCTTGAATCGAAAATCCTGTTAAGAGTGGCAAATTCCATCCACCATATCCAAATACAATGCCAGAGATAGCGTATGATAATAGAGCGACGGAAAATACGACAAACGATGTAGATAACATCATCGCGATATATTTGCTCATTAAAATCTTCCATCGTTTCACAGGACGTGTTAACAACAGTTTGATCGTCCCTCCGCTCGCCTCTGATGAAACGAGATCAGCAGCAATTACCATAACAAGGAGCGGTAAAAATAACTCGATGGAGTTTTCGATAAACATGCGCATAAATGTTGGAGCACCTGGTGCCATTGGATTAATGTCTTTGTCTAAATAATACTGTTGTTGTTGTAAACGAATTTTAAGAAACTTTTTCCAATCCTCAGAGATTCCTGTCGAATTTAATCGGTTTTGTGTGTCGATGATTTGCTGTTGCAGCTGAGTGCGCCAATCTGTCGTTCCGATCCGTTCTCGAATCGTTTCGATCTGTTTAAATTGCGCGTATGTAAATAAGCTCACGAGAACAGCAACGATCGCTGCGATAATAAACAGTCGTCTTTTACGAACAATTTTTAACATCTCATTGTATACAAGATTAATCAATCGTTTCCCCTCCCGTTAATTCAATAAATAAGTCTTCTAGTGTTGGAAGTTTGCGTTCAATTCCACTGACATGTACCCCTGCTTCAATTAAACGGGCATTGCAACGCGCAATCGTTTCATTTGACTCATAGATTGTCACGAGTGCTCCATCTTTTTCACCAAGCACAGTCGTTTCATTTTGTAGTATTTGTTTTGCTTTATCTACCGGATCAACGCTCCAATATGTCCGAGCTTGTTCTTGTAGCAAATGTTCAACCGTATCAATGCGAATAATCTCCCCTTTAGACATAATCGCAACACGATCACACATGAGTTGTATTTCACTCAATAAATGTGATGAAACGAGCACACTTAACTGTTCTTTTTCAGCAAGCGATCGAATAAACTGTCTCATTTCACGAATGCCGACAGGGTCTAAACCGTTTGTTGGTTCGTCTAAAATAAGCACCGTCGGTTTTCCGAGTAGCGCTTGCGCAATACCGAGTCGTTGACGCATGCCGAGCGAATATGTGCGCACGAGATCATGAATCCGATTTTGTAGACCGACGAGTTCAACCACTTCTTGAATGCGATGAGCCGTAATTCCCGGCACCATTCGTGCAAAGTGTTCAAGATTTTCCCAACCGCTTAAATATGGATAAAGTTCAGGGTTTTCAACAATACAGCCAATGTGTTGAATTGCTTTTGTAAATTGTTTTTGTAAATCATATCCACAAATTGAAATCGTTCCAGATGTCGGTCGAATCAATCCGACAAGCATGCGAATCGTTGTCGTCTTCCCTGCGCCATTTGGACCTAAGAAACCAAACACTTCGCCTTTTTTTAGTGAAAACGAAAGTCCTTTAATAATTTCTTTTTTTCCAATGGTTTTTCGCACGTTTTGCACAACTAATGTCTCTTCCATTATTTCTCTCCTTTCGTTAACGTAATGAGTGAAGCAACACGTTCACCAATTCGCTTATACCCTTCCTTATTAGGATGAAATTTATCTGTATATAAATAGTCGTTTACTTGCAGTTCAAACAAATCATATGTCGGAACGCAAATGATTGACTTATAGTTGGCTGCTACTTCAGATGCTGCATAATTCCAACTACGTACAACGGCAGATGTTTCTTTTCCGTTATCTAAATCATTAAATGGATTATACAAAGCGACATAAAATACTGGGGCGTTGCTATTCGCTGTACGAATGAGTCGGAAAATCGTATGCAGCTGCTCGACAAATTTCTTTTTTTCTTTTTCAATTTGAGTATGGGATAAGTCTCTTAGCGTTTCACCACCGCGAAATAAGTCGTTTCCTCCGATCGTCATTAAAATAATGTCAGCTTCTTTTAATTGACGTTGCACTTCTTTTTGTTTGAGTTGATTGATGAGTTGAGGAGAACGTTGTCCTTTAATGGATAAATTTATGAATTGAACGGGTTGATTTGTCCGTTTTTTTAGTTCATCTACAACATATCCAACGTACCCTTTCCCCGTTTCATCTCCTGTTCCACGCGTTAATGAGTCGCCAAGAGCGACAATCGAAAGTCCATTATTTTTCTGTATGTTTGAAGTTGTTGTTTTTGGTTGTTTGATCGAGGAAGCTTCGTAAAAAAATTGATCTTGAATCGTGACGATTAAACCGATAGCCCATAATAGTGTTGTTGCGGTACAAATCAATACGATTATCGTAATTATTCGTTTAGACACAATATCACCCTTTCGTTGTTTTCTATGTACCATCATAAACCATTTGTTGTTCAAACGCATAATGAAAACATGCAAAAAGCGAGCACATCGCTCGCTTTTAAAATTTCGCTTGATAATGTTCAATTTCCCAAGCATGGACAGCTGTTCGATAACTATCCCATTCGTTCTTTTTCATCGCTACGTATTCGTTAAATACGTGATCTCCTAATGTATGACGGCCAATTGTTCCATTTTCTAGTTCTTCAATCGCTTTTCCTAAGCTACCTGGAAGGTTTTCAATACGAAGCTCTTTACGACGTTCATTCGTCATATGGAAAATATCTTCGTCGATTGGTGCTGGACAAGTGAGTTCTTTTTCTACACCATCAAGCCCTGCCTCAGCAATAACTGCAAATGCTAAGTAAGGATTGGCAGATGGATCTGGACAACGAAGCTCAACGCGTGTTGCCAATCCTCGTTTTGCAGGGATGCGAATTAATGCGGAGCGGTTCGATGCCGACCACGCAATATAACAAGGCGCTTCATATCCTGGGACGAGACGTTTATACGAGTTGACTAATGGATTCGTAATAGCTGCGAAACTTTTTACATTGTGTAATAAACCAGCAATGAATTGGTATGCCGTTTCAGATAATTGATTGTCGTCCGATGGATCAAAGAAAGCATTTTCTCCACCCTTAAACAGCGACATATTTACATGCATGCCTGAACCGTTAATACCGAAAATTGGTTTTGGCATGAACGTAGCGTGCAATCCGTATTTTTTAGCAATCGTTTTTACAACCCATTTGTATGTTGTGGCGTTGTCAGCAGCACCTAACGCATCGGCATATTTGAAATTAATTTCATGTTGACCCTCAGCAACTTCATGGTGTGAGGCCTCGATTGTAAATCCCATTGCTTTTAACGCACGATAAATATCTAAGCGAACGCGTTCTCCAAGATCTTTTGGAGATGGCTCAAAATAGCCACCGCTATCTTGTGGTTTTGTTGTTGGGTTTCCGTTTTCATCCGTTTCAAATAAGAAGAACTCTAACTCAGGACCGACGGAGATCGTGTATCCTTTTTGCTTTGCACGTTCCACCGTTTTTTTCAATACGTTGCGCGGGTCTCCTTCGAATAATGTTCCGTCCGGATTGACAACAGAACAAAGAAAACGGGCTTCTGCGTATCCATCTTCTACAGTCCACGGCAATACTGCGAACGTTTGTAAATCAGGAAGTAAATATAAGTCTGATCGATTAATTGGTGAAAAACCTTTAATCGAAGATCCATCAAACATAATTTTCCCTTCTACTACATCATCTAGTTGTTCCGCTGTAACCGTGACGTGCTTTAAAACTCCTTCAATATCAACAAATTGTAAATGCAGCAATTCAACGTGTTTTTGTTTGATAATTTCTTTAATTTGTTCAAGCGTCGAAGTGTTTGTTTGTTCAGAAACAAGCAATTCACTCATGTTACATTACCTCACATTCTTATGTATAGTTTTATAACATGAGTTTATTATATGGAATCATTGTTCTTTTTTCAATAGTTTTTTATCAAATTTTCTGTATTTTTATTTAAAAAAGGACACGCTTCCTATGAGCGTGTCCGAATAAACAAAAACGACGGAAACCCTACCTCTCTTCCGTCCTTGCAGCTCCGAAGCTGCGCCAGTGAGAATTTGTTTTGTTACATATAAAAACGTAAAAATAGGATCTCGCGAAAAGCGAGACCCCGTACGTTTGACTATTTATGCTTTTTGGACGTTTGCCGCTTGCGGCCCACGGTTACCATTCACGATGTCAAATGTTACTTTTTCGCCTTCTTCCAACGTTTTAAATCCAGTACCTTGGATCGCTGTGAAGTGAACGAATACGTCTGTACCTCCGTCCGTCTCAATGAATCCAAAACCTTTCTCTGCATTAAACCACTTTACTTTACCTGTGTTCATGTGAAATTCCTCCAAAACATTTTTAAAAATTGACCACCGTTTCATTACTCATAAAACAAAAGCTGCACTTCTGTCAAGTCCTTATAAGATGAACCCGACAAAGGTGCAGCTTATAACGATCATTGATATAACGAACGAAATGGTACTTCTTAAGTATATAGGCTTAAAAAGAAAATGTCAAATGTTTTTTTATTTTTCTTTCCATTTGATGCTGCAACCGATGCTTGGCTTTTGTTCTTTCGGAACAGGTTTCCCTAACAGCAATGCATCCAGAGCTGAACGAATGGAAGAACCAGTAACAGGGATTCCATTGCCTGGACGTGAATCATCGAGTTGACCGCGGTAAACGCATTTCAATTCACCATCAAATATGTAAAAATCCGGTGTGCATGCAGCTTGATATGCTTTTGCGACTTCTTGTGTTTCATCAAATAAATATGGAAACGGATATCCGAGTTGTTCGGCCACTTCTTTCATTTTTTCTGGAGAATCGTCTGGATATTTTTCTACATCGTTTGAATTAATTGCAATAAATGAAACTCCTTTTGATTGATAATCATTAGCCAAACGAACAAGTTCTTCTTGAACATGTTTCACAAATGGGCAATGATTGCAAATGAACATGATTACTGTTGCAATATCCGACTTGACATCTTCTAAACGAACGGTTTGGCCATTGATGACGTTAACAAGCTCAAACGACGGAGCTTTTTCTCCTAATGGAAACATATTTGATTCAACAGCTGGCATACAAATCACCCTTTCTTTTCCTCGTTCATTTACTATTATAGCAAAATGTACAAATAACAAAAAATAAGCAAGCTTGAGCCCGCTTATTTTTTGATTAGCTGTCCGCGTGTTACACCAAGTTGGTTAATAGCTTTCAGTGTACGCCATACGCTCGTACCGCTTCGTTTACCCTCAAGCGCTTCACGATATAAATTGACAACTTCTTCTACTTTTTTCGGCGACTCTTCCAAAAACTCAACACGATATGAACGAACACCAAGGGATAAAAAGTTTGGAATATATTCTGCCCCAGATTGTTCAATGGCGTTGTACACTGTATTTCGGCAACCGATATCGACACGAACTGGATGAAGCATACCGATACGATCTCGCAAGGAGACACGATGCTTTTCACATGGTCGTCCACAGTTTGTAAAATCGGTTCCTTCACTTAAAAATGTACAATATACACAATGTTCAGTATGAAACATCGGTAAGTGTTGATGAATAACGACTTCGATCCGTTCTGTTGGTGCTGCTTCAAGTAAATCAATCATTTGTTGAATGTTTAAATCGTAGGAAGGGGTAATGCGATCAAGTCCCCGAGATAAAAACAACTGTGCAGCCAGATGATTTGAAATATTAAGTGAAAAATCACCAATTAACACTTGTTCAACTAATTGACTCGTATAATATTGTACCGCTCCTAAACTACGCACTAAAATGGCATCTGGTTCAGCTTTTAAAATTCCTCTCAAAATCCCATTTTCCCCCGGCATATGAATGCGTGGAGTAGCTAAAGCGATCGGTTTATTCATGGCTCGTGCAATCTGTACAGCTTTTGGATAATCGGTTGTAAATTCGAAATCCGCATACACCATGTCTACATCTGTATCACATGCCGCTTCGACTTGTTCAAGCGTACGACAGAGCGCCATTAAAGAAGGGTTTTCTGCTCGTTGTTTTTGTCGGTAAGAAGATGTTAAATCAACGGCTTGCTTGATGTATAGCCGCGGACGTTGCCGTTTTTCAATAAGCTGTTCAACGGCTTGTCTTCTTATTCGGTTTAATTCTTTAACTGGAAGAATAACATTGTCTGTCGTATGCATATAAACGTCATGTAATTCAAAAATCGTTCCGCCTAATCTGCCGAACTGTTCTTTTATAAAATCTAGTGTTAATGGTCGCTTTTGGGCCACATCTAACAACTGCTCAGATTGAACAGTTACTTCATTACCTGTCGTTTCATCGCGCCATGTTGAAATGAGCGGTTTTCCTGCTTCGCCGTACACGCGTACAGTTAGTGGGAACAGGCGATATGGTCGTTCAGTTTCGAACGTTTTGCGCAAGCGACGTTCAAGCTCTTGGTCGCTCGTTTTCCAAATGCGGTCTCCGACATGTACGCGTGTTAAATTGACGTCATGTCGACCTGGGATGATTTCAACAAGCCCTTTTTCGACTTCTCCTTCGATTTTTTTTCCGTTTTTTCGTAAGTCATACACGCGTCCGCCTTCTTCTTTTTCCTCTGGGCGGCCTGCATCAAATACGATGCCATCCCCACGTTTTAACGGGGCTTGTAGTTCGCATAAAACCCCGTCTTTTAATACTTTTTTGACCGTTCCAAGAAATACACCACGGCTTTTCGGGAATGTTCCGTCAACAAGCTGTTTGTTGTTCGTTCCTTTTAAAAAGCCATGTGTAAATCCTCGACTAAAGCTTTGTTGTAGTTCACGTATTTCCTCAGGTGAAGGAGTATAATGGCGTCCTGCTAAATATTCATCAATAGCTTTTCGGTATTTGCTGACAACATTCGCTACATATTCTGGTGACTTTAATCGCCCTTCGATTTTAAACGTGCTCACTCCCGCCTCAATGAGCTCCGGGACGAGATCAAGAGCAGCTAAATCTTTTGGTGAAAGTAAATAGGCAACGTTCCCCATTTCTTTTTGTTCGCCATCAACAATTAAATCGTATGGCAGACGACACGCTTGTGCGCATTCTCCGCGATTGGCTGAACGCCCACCCCACATTTCTGATGTTAAACATTGTCCTGAATATGATACACAAAGTGCTCCATGAACAAAAACTTCTAACGGGACATTTGTTTTCTCAGCAATTTTTTGAATGTGTGTTAAATTATTTTCGCGACCGAGCACCACCACTTCCAAGTTATAAGGCTTCAAAAACTCGACTGCTTCCGGAGATGTAACGGTCATTTGTGTTGATCCGTGAATCGGAAAATCAGGCGACATATCGCGAATAAGTTTGACAAGCCCTAAATCTTGGACAATCAGTGCATCTACTCCTGCATCTATACATGCTTCAACGAGCTGCTTTGCTTCTTCTAGCTCATTTTCAAACACTAAAATATTAAAAGTAACATATCCACGAACGTTGTATTTATGCAAATAAGCCATCACATCTTTTAATTCTTCCATGCGAAAATTTTTCGCCCGTACACGTGCATTATATTTGTCGACACCAAAATAAACGGCGTCTGCTCCATTGGCAACAGCAGCACGAAGACAATCCCAATCTCCCGCCGGCGCTAACAGTTCAATTTTTCTCACAGCTGGTCAACCTCTCTATTTTTTATCATGAACAACAATATATTACCGAATATCCCCCTCGTTTGCCAACAAAGAAAAAGACCTGAACGTACAGGTCTTCTAGTCAACTACCTCACTTAGCTAACGCTTGAAGTGGAGGTCTCCTCGCCAAAGACGATGAATAAATGGGGGAACAAGATGTTTTGAAAAGAACTGAATGTCAAAATCTGAATTACTTTAAATTAAATTTTTTCATTAATTCCTCTTTAAATTTATAATTCTTTGCTTCTTGAGGCACGCCAACTTTTTCGCCATCATTACCAGGAATATCAATGTTGTGTTTACCCTCATTGACACCAGAAATTACGTACAGATCATCGTATTTAAAATCGGGCACAAGAAGTAGCATGTAGCTATGGTTTTTATCCATGTTTCGGTAGTTATTAATTGAAAATTTAGTCTTTCCGGGCATAATACCATTATCGTAAACGTAGCTTGGTTCAGCTACCTTGATAATATCCCCAGCTTTATAATCGTGAGTAGTTCTATTTTCAAGGACCTTATTTATTTTAAACTGAGTAATTGTATACGCATCTACTGTAAACCCTCTCTCATCGAATGTTACGAAGTTCTCACTTTCAATTGGTTTTCCAGTGACAACAAGTTGAGAAAAGGTAACCATTTCATCTACTGTGTTAAAGGATACTTGTTTAGCATCAATAGTTGATAAACTTACTTTTTTATCAGCCGACATATACCATAGACTTGAACCGAGAGAAATAAAACCTAACAGAGCTATTGAAATAATAATAATCTTATTTTTTTTCATATTCGTAATATCTCCTTTCATCTATTAATTTCCCCATTTTTGTTTTAGATGGTCTTTATCCGTCTGTTGAGGGGATCCGTATGTTGTTAGTTCATACTCCTTCATTACAGAGGCACCTGAATTGTCATTATGTCTCAAGCTTAGTGCGTGTCCAAATTCGTGAATAATAACGTCAGTTGATTCAGCAGAAGTTAGTGTGTTCATTTGAGGTGTATTGAGTCGAATTCTTGAACGATCCCTTGCATCCTCCGGATTTACTTGACGCCATCCGAAAAAGCCATACGTCCAATAATCTGCGGTAGCATAAACGGTTGAGCCGGAGATAGTTCCTGCATAAACAACAATGCTATAATATGTAGGCTCAGAAGTGACTTGTGAAATAGCAACCTTTGAAGAAATGTTATTCCAAGTTGCATATGCGGTGTCTGCACGATTATGGTAACCCGCACTGGAAACACTAGCATCACGCCAATACTTAAGGTTTTGTGCCCCAGTATATCCATTAGGATTATAATGATCTGAGTGGGCGTTAACTAAGATGGTTGGTAGTAAAAAAGCTAGACCGAGAATAAGTAATAAAATTCTTTTGACTTTCATAATTCCATTCTTTTCTATAAAATGTTAATTTCATGGATATCATTCTCTATCGATCCTCTTCATTCCTTTCTTTTTTACAAAAATATTTCGTCACAAGCGAAGAAGCGTAGAATAATGGTGAAATGTTATTCTTGGGAATTCTATACTCATTAAGCACCATTTCATTTCAATGTATATATTTCTGATTTATATCTAACAATACGTTAATTGTAGTTTTCAAAAAACTAAAAAGCCGCTCAAAAGGCAGCTTTTTAATTATGGCTATGTCCATCGTTGTTCATATTTCCGTCTTGATGACCATCTTGTTGCATATTGTCGCCATGACCGTGACCTTGCTCATCATTTTTATTTTGCATCATTTGTTTCTTTTTCATATAACGTTCGTGAGCGACTTTGTCAACATCTTCCCATGATACAATCATTGCATTCGATTGTCCATTTATAAATTTATTAGCATCTTCTTTATTTGCAAAAAACGCATATCCATAGTTCATCGGTGTTTTAATATCTGCTTTCACTACTGTCGCGTTTTGTAATTCAATCCATTCTAATGTATTGTAGTCGCGAACATATTTTTTTACAGCTTCACCGTGATCGCGTTCGTAATTCAATAAACATCCGATGTCATCAAAAAACAGGACATCACCGTTTTCTGTCGCAGATTTCGCTGTAAATTTGCCGAGTTCATGTTCTTTTGGATACACCTTCATATTACAAAATACACACACAGTGTTTTCATCTGGTTCAGCTATTGCTACTTTCGTAAATACATCTTCTGCATTTGACTGTTCCATATTTTGTTCTGTTTGTTTTGTTTCTTCTTGCTTATCCTCCGCTTGATTGTTGCACCCCGTTAATCCAAAAACAAAGGCTGCAATCAGTAGAATGATCCATTTTTTCATTGCTAAAAATCCCCCTTTTTCATTCAATCCGTAGTCCACTGTACTACATAATTGTGAAATTTATTTAAAATGAATGTGTTGAAAATGAAAAAAAGCGGCATTACACCGCTTTTTCTGTAAAATAATGCTTATAATATCCGCCGACTTTGCCACGATTATCGATAATAAAATAAAAATCATCTGTTTCGTTTTTCACTTCATACTCTTTGCCTGGTGTTAATACGTTATGTACAATGTATTTCTCTGCGTTCGTATGATTACATACAACTGTTTTAATCGTTGGACGTTCATGCCAGTTTAAATGAATCATCTTTTATTCCTCCCTCAAGATCCTTTATATTTGTTCAAAAATTTAGCAAGCTCATGTAATGCTTGTAATACAGCCAGATGTTTATCGTTTCCGCTCGCTTGCGCCGTGGCCACATCTTTAAACTTGGCGTGCGCTTCGTAAGACCCGTTCTTTTTGTATACATCTACCCGCACAGTTCCCCTCGGATGTGGAACGATAAAAAACTCCATTTTTTTCATTTTTCTCCCCACCTTTAAATCAAGCGTTTATTTAATTTAATAATAGTAGAAGATACGTGAGTTTGAAAGTATTGTTTTACATGGGGAGAAAAAGATATGTCTTTTACCCTTTTAATCAAGACGACGAATGGTGTAACCAGATTCGATTAACACACGTTGAATTTGATCAATATGCTCCTCATTTTTTGTTTCAAGGGAAAAACGTATTTCGGCTTGCCCGGGGAGAACGTTTGTTCCCATCCGTTGATGATCAATGGACATGACATTAGCTTCTAAATCCGCGATGATGCGCAACAATTTATTTAGTTGTCCCGGTTTGTCAGAGATGACCGTTGAAAATGTGACGAAGCGTCCTGATTCAACGAGTCCTCGTTCAATAATGCGTGAAATGAGTGTGACATCGACATTCCCACCACTTAAAACAGCGACAATATTTTTTCCTTCAAGTGGAATTTTTTTGTACAATAAAGCTGCTAGTGAGCAAGCTGCCGAACCTTCGACAAGCAATTTGTTTCGTTCGAGTAAATATAACATTGTTCGTGAAATATCCGTCTCTTCGACACAAACGATATCGTCGACATATTTTTGTATGTATGAAAACGTTAAATCTCCAATTCGTTTCACAGCGATGCCATCGGCAATTGTATTCAATGGAGTAATCATAACGGGCTGATTATGTTGTTTTGCTGCTGTCGTGCTCGCGCAAGCAGTCGACTCAACGCCATATACGCGAATAGAGGGGTTTTTTTGTTTCATCGCAACGGCTAGACCAGCGAGCAAACCACCTCCTCCAACCGGACAAATCACTGCATCAATATCATCTAGTTGTTCAAATAATTCTAACCCGATTGTACCTTGTCCAGCAATAACGGTTGGGTCATCAAACGGATGAACGAATGTTGCACCTGTTTCTTGCTGAAGCTTTCGGGCATATTCTAACGATTCGTCAAATACATCACCGTGTAGAATAACGTTTGCGCCATAACTTTGTGTAGCTTGAATTTTACTTAATGGCGCCCCCTTCGGCATGACAATGGTACATGGTATTCCGATCATGTTGCTAGAATAAGCTACCCCTTGTGCATGATTGCCCGCTGAAGCTGCAATTACCCCACGCCTTTTCTCTTCTTCGCTCAATGAAATGATTTTATTGTACGATCCTCGAACTTTAAATGAACCTGTTTTCTGTAAGTTTTCTAATTTCATGTACACTCGATTATTTGATAGTCGACTAAACGTTTGTGAAAATTCAAGAGGAGTTTTGTGAACAACTGTTTTCATTCGTTGTTGCGCTTCGTATATGTGTTGTAGCGTGATCAATTCATCTCATCCTCCTTTGTGTCTTTTTCATTATATGTTATTTGATCATAAACAAGCAATTGCCTATTCTCTTTCTTTGATTTTTAATTGATTATTTAGAACATAGTTCTATTATTTAAATTTGGGAAGAAAAAAAGCTATGCGTATTGCACAGCTCACAACCCCGCTGATTGTTGAAGACGTCTTGCAATTTCGAGAAAATCCTCGTATGAAATTCCTGGGGCAAATGTTTCCTCGACCGATTCCAAATCGGGGATCGGCGCTCCCGCTGGTGTTCCTTGAATCACTTCGAGCTGTCCCCCATCAAGCGGATGCGTTCCTTTCCAAATTTGCTTTACGTCTTGATAATCATGTTCACTAAATGTGTACAACTTCCGATGCCATCCTTGCTGTTCGTATTTACGTGCTGCATCAAATTTATCATTGCTTAAGTTAGGAATTGGCAACATTTTTGTCACATCAACACCTGTGACAATTTGAAGTGCTTTCGCATAAGCGGTAATGTGCACTCCTCCACGCACAAGTAAATAACCAATCATTTCTCTTGCGACAGGATGATCGGTCATCTCATATACTCTCATTTTATGTGTACGGGCACCACATTCTAAGAAAAAATTGTGCAGCAAATCTAAAACTAAGTTCCCACTGTTGAAGACGTAATCCCCTGACCACGATTTTCCCATTGAATCCCCTGGTAAAGCGGTTTGTGCTGTCGCGATAAAATGGTACGTATTTCGTTTATCTACCCCGCTTTGCATCGGAGTAACATCCGGATCCCCTTCAAACGTTGTTCCCGTCAAACATAGATTAATCGCCGTTGTAACGAGTTCGACATGACCTAATTCCTCTGCTGTAATACTTGCAACTAAATCATAAAAAGGTTTTAATTTTTTCTTTTCACGAAAGTTGAACGACTGAAACAAATAATTATTTAACGTTGACATTTCCCCGAATCTTCCGCCGAGCAACTCTTGTACTGCTGCGGCAGCATTTGCATCCGCGTACGTAGATTTCGGCAATTCAATCTGCAGTTTGTTCACTCTTGTAAACATTGCACTCCCCCTCTTATTTTGGCATAATCCAAATGATTTGCTGAATGCGAACAAAAAAGAGGGTATCGCTACTTTTTAATACAATGTGATCTGGTTTTACATCTTGAATTATGCCTTGCATATTTCCACGCACCGTTTCGATTACTACTTCCCTTCCTTTAATCGTTTGTAACGTTTGATAAACATAAGGGTCGATGAAAGCCATAAATTGCGGTGTCATTTTCCTCCCCCTTTCTAACTTCTCCTTTCCAGTTTATTCACTCGCATTTGTGTTTATTACATTTTTTCATTTAGAACATAGTTTTATAAAAAAATAAAATACATACTAGCTGATTTATTTGTTTTACGATAAACTTCAACATAGAAATAGTGAAACAAGGGGTTAGAACGATGGAAACTCATGAGCAATTAAAACGAAAAATAAACGATCTTGAAGAAGAAGTGAAATTATATAAACGTTTTATCGAACACATTCCTTTCCCATTTTCGTACGTCGATCACGAAATAGGAAAGATGTTGAAAAAGGAAAATGATATATCTACTCCGATCGTCGAAAGAATAGAAAAAAATGAGCGACAAAAACCAATATTACAATGGAAAATGGATTTACAAAAAGATTATCCATTTGAACAAGTTGAACAATTTTTAGCGCCTATTTTTGATCTTGTTTCCCACCATATCGTTTTTGTTGATGCGGACGGAATCATTACATTATGTAACTTACAGGCAGCGAACGACGTTGGCGTCAATCGGGATGAAATCATCGGCAAACATATTCGGGAGTTGTTAAACATTCCTGACGAACAGATTATGACGCTAAAAACACTGCGGACAAAACAACCGCTTTACAATTGTGAAGTGCTTGATCGGTACTATGGCATTATTAATACACGTATTTTATACAATGAAGATGGATCAATTAAACGCGTCATTAGCATGTTTCAATCGCTTAATCAAATGAAAGAAGCTGAAAAATTAGCGATCGCTGGGCGAATTGCTGCCGGGATTGCGCATGAAATTCGAAATCCGTTAACTACCGTGAGAGGATATTTACAGTTTTTGAAAGAGCAACTACCTGAACATATTGTCACACTTATCGAACAACTGTTGATTCCTGAACTTGATCGAGCAAACGATATTATCACAGACTTTTTAAACATTGCAAAACCAAACGAAATGAAAGTAGAGTGGATTGGCATAAACGAATTTATTCAAAACGATTTAGATCTTTTATTACGAAGCGAAGCCCTTCTTCACAATGTAGAGCTTTCATACGATCTAGATGAAAAACTACAACATCATGGTGTTTATATTGACAAAAATCAACTGATGCAGGTGTTTATTAACTTATTGCGCAATGCGATTGAAGCAAAAACAGGAAAGTCATTGAATGTACACATTCAAACAGCTCTGCACAATAACCTTGTTCAAATTTATGTCCGCGACAATGGACCTGGCATCCCTCCTACAATTATTCATCACATCTTTGATCCGTTTTTTTCGACGAAACAAACGGGAACAGGTCTTGGCCTATCTTTGTCGCGAAAAATTATTGAACTTCATAAAGGTTCAATGCGTGTGCAAAGCGAATTCGGGCGTGGCACATGTTTTATTATCGAACTGCCCATTTATTTAAAAAAATGAGGCTGCTTCATCGCAGCCTCATTTTTACGCTTCTTTTTGCTGCTCCACTTGTTCCTCTTTCCAGCATTCTACCTGATTGTCCATACCTATATTACGTGCGTAAAATACCGGATTTTTTCCTTGTTTTCGTTGCGTTGTATAGTCTTGTAAGGCAGCAAAGGCAACACGACCGAGCAAGAAAATCGAAATTAAGTTTACAACCACCATAAACGCCATGAATAAATCAGCTAAATCCCATACGATTTGAATGCTCGATACAGATCCCCAAATAACCATGAATAATACAGCTAAACGATAGACCAATAATGATACTTTACTCGAACGAATGAATTCAATATTTGTTTCACCGTAATAATAGTTTCCAATAATCGAACTATATGCAAATAAAAATATACTGACTGCCACAAATCCTTTTGCCCACTCACCAATGTGTGTGCTCAATGCCGTTTGTGTTAACGTAATTCCATCAAGCCCTTCCTTCATATAGTCGCCTGATAATAAGATCATGAACGCTGTTGCGCTACAAACTACTAACGTATCTACAAATACACCTAATGTTTGAATTAAACCTTGCTTTACAGGATGGGAAACTTCTGCTGTCGCCGCGGCGTTCGGCGCGCTTCCCATACCGGCTTCGTTAGAGAATAAACCTCGTTTAATCCCCATCATAATTGCTGCACCAAATCC
The DNA here is from genome assembly GCF_001996285.1 of Anoxybacillus kestanbolensis. Classification (NCBI taxonomy): domain Bacteria; kingdom Bacillati; phylum Bacillota; class Bacilli; order Caryophanales; family Anoxybacillaceae; genus Anoxybacillus; species Anoxybacillus kestanbolensis. Next base: position 206,542 of record NZ_MQAD01000005.1, read on the forward strand.
TCCACCAACGGCTTGTTCAATACCAAATGCATTTTTCAAGATCAAAGCAAATACAGATGGTAATTCAGCAATGTTTGTCAACACGACATAAAACGCAATCAATAAGTATAAACCGGCCATAACGGGAACGATGATCGACGATGCTTTCGCAACACGATGCACACCACCGAAAATGATAAATGCCGTCAGAACAGTAAGTAAAATACCGATGACGATCCGATCCATTTGAAATGCATGCTCAAAGGCAAACGTAATCGTATTTGCCTGAACAGAGTTAAATACAAGACCAAATGAAAACGTAATTAAAACAGCAAACAATATACCAAGCCAACGTTTCTTGAGCCCTTGCTCGATATAATACGCTGGGCCTCCACGATAACCATTTTTATCTTTTATTTTATAAATTTGAGCAAGTGTGCTTTCCACAAAACTTGATGCCCCCCCAATTAGAGCAATTAACCACATCCAAAATACCGCACCAGGTCCACCGACAGAAATCGCTAACGCAACACCGGCTAAGTTACCTGTTCCAACGCGGGACGCTGTACTCATAAAAAACGCTTGTAACGACGAAATCGCACCTGTTTTTTCTGGCCCTTCTGTAATGACACGGAACATTTCACCGAAATAACGAAATTGAACAAACTTTGTGCGGAATGTAAAGTACAATCCTAAAATAATTAAAAGGGCAATGAGAACATACGACCATAAAATGTTGTTCAAAAATGATACAATCGTTTGTAATACTTGCATATCCATCACCTCACCTGATGTTTATAATTAAAAAACGACTTTTTCAATGTAACAAAACATAACATGAAAAGCAAGAGGATTATCTATGAATATGCAAAAATGATATGTTATAATATCGTCTGTCTATATTTTTACACGTATTTTTGGAGGAAAAAATGAAAGAAACATCTACGTTAAAAGAAAAAATAAAACAGTTCTTACATATACTACTTCCTGTTTTTCTTACCCAAATCAGCCTATATATGATGAACTTTTTTGATGTGACAATGACAGGAAAATATAGCGCAGTTGATTTAGCAGGTGTAGCCATCGGCTCAAACATTTGGGTTGCTATATTTACAGGAATTGGCGGAGTATTGACAGGTCTAACTCCAATCGTTTCCCAAGCGTTTGGGGCAAAAGATCATGAGCGTATTTCTCGAACGGTCGAGCAGGCAATATACTTGGCGATCGTTTTTGCCTGCTTTGTGTTGACAATTATTTATTTTCTCGTCCCTATTTTATTGGAAAACATGTATATCGAGAGCAATGTTCAAATCGTTGCCTATCAATATTTACAAGCATTATGTATTGGCATTGTCCCAATTTTTATTTATTACGTTCTCCGCTCCTTTATGGATGCGCTCGGTCAAACAAAAGTTACAATGACGTTAACGTTATGCTCACTCCCTTTAAACGTTTTACTAAACGATATATTCATTTTCGGACAATGGGGTATCCCCGCATTCGGGGGAGTCGGTGCAGGATATGCCACAAGCATCACGTATTGTTGCTTGTTACTATGTGCGTTTTTGCTCGTTCGCTTTCGTAAACCTTTTTCAACGTACAATATACTTAAGAAATTTCATCCGATCTCGTTATCCATTTGGAAGCAATTAATTTTGATCGGTACACCTATTGGACTAGCGATCTTTTTTGAAACGAGTATTTTTTCTGCTGTCACGTTGTTAATGAGTCAATTTGGAACAACAGCAATCGCCGCTCATCAAGCGGCATTAAATTTCGGTTCACTTTTATATATGATTCCACTAAGCGTTTCACTTACTTTAACCATTATTGTTGGTTTTGAAGTAGGTGCTAGTCGCTTAGAGCACGCAAAACAGTATTGTATCATCGGTATTTCATCTGCTGTAATGATGGCTATTGTTGCCTCTATCGTTCTACTATTATTTCGTGAACCGATCGCTTTCCTATATACGAATGATGAACACGTTTTGCAATGGACGAAGCAGTTCTTGTTATATGTTTTATTTTTTCAATTCTCAGATGCCGTTGCCGCTCCGATCCAAGGCGCATTACGTGGATACAAAGACGTTCGTTTTCCGTTTTTTATTGCGCTTGTATCGTATTGGTTCGTCGGTTTGCCTGTCGGATATATATTCGCTCATTATACAACTGCTGGACCGTTTGGATATTGGATCGGTCTTATTACCGGTCTAGCCTCAGGCGCTATATTGTTATTCGTACGGTTACGACAAAAATGGAAACATATATAAAAGCAAGAGGGAGCCCCCTCTTGCTTTTTAGCACCAAGCTGCACCGACGATAATAAGCAAGATAAAAAGTACGACGATGAGCACAAACGTTTTTCCGTATCCTGGATAACCATAACCATATCCATAGCCATATCCGTACATGATGCATTTCCTCCTTTATCGTTTAATTAATATCCCCAGCCACCAATATAAGCACTACCAACAATGATTAACAAAATAAACAATACAACAATTAACGCGAAACCACCGCCGTGATGATGTCCTCCACTCATCTTTTGGCACCTCCTTCTTGTACTAACAACCTATTCAATTGTTAAGAAAAAGGTTAGGGTTTTTTGAAAAATGGGTGAAAAACACGCCTGCCCTACAGACATCCCTTTACATGTTCAATGATTTTCCCCTTCGTCTTTCCCGTGTACTAGAAAGTGAAAATAAAAGCAAGGCAGTCCAAATGCAGCTAAATGCATATACATGAGCATTTGTAAACGGCTCATGGAACAAAAACACACCAAGAAGTAAACTTAACGTTGGTGAAATATATTGCAAAAATCCTAAAAAGGTTAACGAAATATGCTGAGCCCCCTTGGCAAAATATAAAAGGGGCAAGGCAGTCGCCGGACCAGCCCCTACAAGCAATAACATCGTTGCAAACGAAAAAGAAGCAACGTGTAGCTGTCCAAACGAGTGTATAATGAATATGAGCGCAAAAGGAGTCACAAGCATCGTCTCAACAGTCAAACCAATTGTTGCGTCAATCGAAATCACTTTTTTCACAAGACTATATAGCGCAAAGCTACAGGCAAGCGAAAGCGCAACCCATGGAATTTTTCCATATTCAATCGTCATAAGTAAAACTCCAACAGCTGCTAGAATAAACGATACGGCTTGCCATTTGTAAAGACGCTCTTTTAATACAACGACACCTAACAATACGTTTAACAATGGATTCATATAATATCCTAAACTTGCTTCAACCATATGATTATGGTTGACAGCCCATATGTAAATAAACCAATTAACGCTAATAAGTAGCGATGCAACGATTAAAGCGATGGCACGCTTTTTTTCTCGCCATAACAATCGACATGTATGCAAAAATGTAGACCAACTTTTTTGAACGATCAACAACGCAATCATAAAAAAAAACGAAGCAACAATACGATAAGATAAAATTTCCTTCGCCTCGATATGTTCGAGTAATTTCCAATACAAAGGCAATATTCCCCACAATACATAAGCGAGCAAGGCATAGATCGTGCCAAGTTTTTTATTTTCCATTTTGCAGCTCCTTCCTTCATCTCAATCCTCATGCTCATACGGCTCAATATGCACATGAGCATAAACAATGCCATATTTTTGTTCAAGCAAACGCTCAACTTGATCCGCAATGTCGTGACTTGTTACAACATTTAAATGTGGGGCGACACAAATAATAACGTCTATGACAACATCATTGCCGTACATTCTCCCCTTAATATCTACCACCTGCTCCACGCCGTTAATATGCTCAATGTCCTGTTTATACTTTTGTAGCGTTTTGTCATCAAACCCATCCGTCAACGTATGAGACGCCTCTTTAAAAATGCCCCATGCGGTCTTGCAAATGATAAATCCAATAATAAAAGCGGTGACAGGGTCGAGCCAACGCATATGTAACTGGGCACCTATCACACCAACAATGGTTCCTACACTAACAAGTACATCGGACAAATGATCTTTGGCAGCAGCGGCAAGCGCTTGGCTATTTGTGACGATAGCTAAACGCTTATTGAACATATATACGGCAAACATAAATACGGCTGAAGCGCCAGCCGTCCATACTGCTACTAAATCCGGCTTTACATACTCCCCTTCCTTCAACGTTTGCACGGCGTTTACTAATACGTCTAATCCGATAGACATCATAATAAACGCTGCGATTAAAGAAGAAATATGTTCTGCACGCGAATGGCCATACGGATGGTTATCATCACGAGGTTTTTTTGCGATGAGTAATCCAATTAAAATGGCGGTAGAAGCAAGAATATCAGTAAAATTATTCCACCCATCTGCTTTTAATGCTTCAGAACTTGACATATATCCGACGTACAACTTAGTTAAAGATAAAACAATATAAGCACCAATGCTTACCCATGCCCCTATCTCAGGCTTCATTTGTGTCATATGCTCCACCAACTTCTCAATCATTTTTGCGTTAACATTGTACCAAGCGTACATCGTGTGGGTCTATAGCAACAAAATTGGTTCATTGAAGAACAGTAGGAAACGTGCAATAACATTGCCTTTAACCAAATTTACTGTTGACGTCTAATAAAAAAATGTGATAAAGTGTTTAATGTTTCATCACTCTACCAATTTATCAAACTAAAGTGTTTTTTCGGAGGTCTTGATTATGAATGCAGTTGTCATCTCAGTACTCGTCATGCTCATTCTTAGTTTAATGCGAATGAACGTCGTATTTTCGTTATTAATTGCATCATTAGTAGGAGGATGGATCGGAAATCTTGGTCTCTCCAAAACGGTTGAATCATTTTCAGAAGGACTGGGGAATAGTGCAGAAGTCGCGTTAAGTTATGCTTTGTTAGGTGGGTTTGCCATCGCTATTTCAAAAACAGGATTGCCGAATGCCATTGTTCATGTGATTATAAAAATCGTTGGAAAACAAGGGGAGGAAAAAAGGACACAATATTCCAAAGCACTTGTTCTTCTTTTCATTTTATTGATGTCTTGTTTTTCACAAAACTTAATTCCAATCCATATTGCGTTTATTCCTATTTTGATTCCGCCACTTTTACACGTTTTAAATGAATTGCAAGTAGATCGTCGGTTAATCGCATCAATCATTACTTTTGGTTTAATTACCCCTTATATGTGGCTACCTACCGGATTTGGTGCCATTTTTCATGACATTGTACAATCTAACATGGCTCAAGGTGGGTTAGTTGTTGCAAAGTCAGATATTCCAAAAGCGATGTTTTTACCTTCACTCGGAATGATCGTCGGTTTACTTCTTGCTTTTTTCACATATCGAAAACCGCGTACGTATAAACAAGTAAAACTAGAAAGTGAAGGAACTTCGTCGTTTCAACGACGTGGGGTATGGTTTGCGGTTATTGCTGTCATCGTTGCTTTAACTGTGCAACTTGCTCTCGATTCTATGATTTTTGGAGCATTTGCAGGAATTGTCGTCATTTACTTAAGCGGATGCATTCGTTTAGCAGAAAGTGATCGTTTATTAACAGAAGGTATGCGCATGATGGCGTTTATTGGGTTTGTTATGTTAAGTGCCTCAGGCTTCGCCAATGTATTAAAACAAACTGGTCATATTGAAAAACTCGTTGAACAAGCTGCTTCACTTATTGGTCATCATGCAGCGCTTGGTGCATTGCTTATGTTAATTGTTGGTCTGTTAATCACGATGGGAATTGGGTCTTCGTTTTCTACTGTCCCAATTATTGCAACCATTTTCGTACCACTTTGTGTGAAGCTTGGGCTTAGTCCGATGGCAACGATTGCGATTATTGGTGCTGCTGGTGCACTTGGTGATGCTGGATCACCTGCCTCTGATAGCACACTCGGCCCAACATCGGGTTTAAATGTTGACGGTCAACATCATCACATTTGGGATACATGCGTCCCAACTTTTATTCATTACAATATTCCTGTTATTATTTTCGCATGGATCGCAGCAATTGTGTTATAAAAAGGGAGCTACTTTCACACAGTAGCTCCCTTTTTGTCGAAATTTCGGCGCACATTCCGACATTTTTTTTAATCGAAATATGTTAATGTATTGTAAAGTATATTTCAAAATTGTAAATACGCTCGAAGGAGGAATGAGAACGATGATTTCGCAATTTATCGGCCAAACAGAAGCAGCAATCCTTCGCTTTTCTGTCTCCTTATTGACAGAAATTGAGTTGAAAATTATGAAAAAACAAATTATTTCACAACACCAGGCGATGAAATACGCTAAACATCAAATTGATTTATTCGTTAAACAAATGCATTTCCGTCAGGCACTAAGTGCAGTATATCGGTCAGAAATATACATTTATATTTCTACAAAACTTGCTCGTGTGTTTGAACAATATCGTGTATTCAAATGTGTATAACTTTATATTTTCTTGACAATTTGAAAATATTCCTCTAGCGTGATTTGTTTTTCATAAATAATTTTGGCTGCCTTCACGCCGACATAACGCAAATGCCAAGGCTCGTATTGATATTTTGTAATATGCTCTTTTCCTTTCGGATAGCGAATAATAAAACCAAATTCATGCGCATGCTCAGCTACCCACTTTCCTTCTCGCGTGTCACCAAAAGCAGGGGTAATGGCATATTGAACACTTGGACTTGTAATATCCATCGCTAATCCGGTTTGATGTTCACTTTTCCCAGGCATCGCAACGGCAACAACTGCTTTTTCTTCTCCTAATCGTTGAACTTCAAATGTAAACAACTGTTGTTGCCGTTCATACGAACGATAGCCAGATACAGCATATAACAAAACTTGTTGTTGTTTCGCTGCTGTAAACATTGCTTCTAACGCTTTTGCAGCTTCTGCACGCATGTGTCGTTTTTCAACATCCGTTTCTTTAAACGTAAACGGAACATTTGGAACAACTAAGTCAGCCGGCTTGTAGTCAGCAGGTAATTGCTGCTCCTTATTTACTAAAGCTAGTATATTATCTGGATTTATAATGACTTTTACCCCATTTTGCACTTCGATTTGATTCCAAAATCTCTCTTCAAGTACAAGCTCTTCTTGTTCTTGTTGTTCAGAAGGTAGTGTGGGTGTTTCAGAAGATGGCGTCGGCTGCTCAGCTTGGACAGGAGGCTTAGACGGTCTCGGTTCCTGCTCAAGTGATCCAAAGGATTGACAGCCACTAGTTATTATCAAAAAACAACATAACCATTTTTTCATCTTTTTCTCCCTCACGAATAGAAGAAAGCTCCGCGAGGAAAATGATTCGCAGGAGCTTTCTTTATTTTTTAGTTTATTGGCGAATCGCTGTTTCAAGAGCGACTTCGATCATTTCGTTAAATGTTGTTTGGCGCTCTTCAGCCGTTGTCTCTTCCCCTGTTAAAATGTGATCGCTTACTGTTAATACCGATAATGCTTTTCTGCCAAATTTAGCGGCTAATGTATAAAGCGCTGTTGTTTCCATCTCTACAGCCAGTACACCGTATCGTGCCAGTTTTTCAAATTGTGCATTTTCATTATAAAACATATCAGCTGTAAATACACTGCCAACTTTTAGTTGTAATCCTTTTTCTTTTCCAATTTCGTACGCTGTTTTTAACAAGTCAAAGTTAGCTGTCGGAGCGTAATCAATTCCTCCGAACGTCATGCGATTCATTTGGGAATCGGTTGACGATGTCATCGCTAAAATGACATCACGAACTTTTACATCTTTTTGAATAGCACCACATGTTCCGACGCGAATTAATGTTTGAACGTTGTAGCTTTGCATAAGTTCTGTAATATAAATAGAAATAGATGGTACACCCATACCTGTTCCTTGAACAGAAATGCGATGGCCTTTATATGTACCTGTAAATCCTAACATACCGCGAACTTGATTATAGCAAGTAGCTCCCTCTAAAAACGTTTCAGCGATATATTTTGCGCGAAGTGGATCTCCTGGAAGTAAAATTTTATCTGCAATCTCGTGTTCTTTTGCTCCAATATGAACACTCATATGTATCCTCCTTTAATCTTTATCGTTGCATATATACTATACCACACTCCTATGTTTCACTAAAGCATTGTTTTTCATGTATAAAAAAAGAGGGGATTCCCCTCTTTACGATATTTTGCGAAAATACTTTGGTTTCACGTATAAAACCTTTTTATCTTCACTTACAACATATTTTTTCTTTGCTTGCTCATAATGTTCATATATTAAATAACAAACAACATAAATTGGTAACATCGCTTCTAAAGACGCTAAATAAATGAGGTAAAATGGGTGCTCGCTTGTTTCAAACATTCCACTAAACACATAGTAAGCGCTTGCAATCACCACGTTAGTGATGCTAATGTTTGCCAAATGAAGGAGGAAAATTTTCTTTCTCCGCCCAATGAGCCGCTCTAATTCGAATTTAATAAACAAGGAACAAAAAATCGCAACAATCCCGACGATGGAAGAAATCATAAATGCAAACATCGTTTTTCCCACCCTGTATGTATATTTTTTATGATGTTGTCGATGTTAATGGATGTAACTACACGTAAAGGAGGTTTCCAATTGGGAAAAAAACATCGTAACCGCATCAATAGCCCAAAGAAAAATAACCATGTTCCGAAAGAAACATTGATCGCTGAAGCTGAAGCACACGATAAAGAGTACAATGCTGATAAACGAAAAAAATAATCCCCTTGCACGCACAAGGGGAATTTTTTATCATACTCTAACCTTGTGCTCATTGTCTATATACAATATAGCACAATTTTGTGAACATTTAAAGACATTTTTTAACGCACATGCATACGGTGAATACGCTCCCATCCATCTGGGCTTAAGCGATAAAAAAATTGTCCATATCTTCCTTCGTCAATGAGCAAGATGTCGCCTGTCCCTACATAGCGTGCATCATAATCTTTCGGCACTAGATCAGGAACGTTAAATATTCGATAAACTTCTGCTAATACGTCATCGTGATCTTCTCCGTTTACTGTTAAGCGATATACTTGCCGATACCCTTTTATTTGACCAAATTGTGGGGTTTGAAAAAGCGTTACATCATAACATTGCGTTGATTTTAATATTTTCTCCATAAACATCCGAATCACCAATATCCACTCCCTTTTTTCTTTTTGTAACTATTAGCGATTCGTTTTGTCGATTCCTTTTTCATTTTTTTACTATTTTTGTCGAATACATATAAAATTCCGACATAATTATACATAAAAAAAGACCGGGGGCTCCCAGTCTTTTTAAGCGTATCGTCGAATAAGTGAAGCAAGATCTGTTTGTAATGTTTGGATGTGCTGTTCATTAATCGTCACGCGAATGAACGTCTCATCTAAATCGAGTGCTTCCGCAAACAATCCAGCCAGCCCTCGCGCACGTCGATCCACCTGAATAAGCAATTCAAACGCATTTGCCCCTTGGGCAAAAAAAATGATTTCCACTTCATCAAGCTTCCCATGAAATTCTCCTCGAACTGGTACAAACTCAAACTCTTGAACAAAAGGAAGTCGCTTACCAATACGATAAGGAGCTTCTTTACATTCGGCTTCTTTTAAGCGGAAGCCTAAGTTTTCCATCGCACGAAATACTTCGTTCATCATCCGATTAGGTTGAACACGAATGTAATCTTCATCTGTCGGATCGACAGCATTTTTTATGTCAAGTCCTGTGTGTAACCACACTCTTGTTTTTCCAACTGTAATTGGTGTGTCAAGCGGAAGGGAAAAAGAAAATGGAAATTCTTTCTTTTCTCCAGCACGAATTTTGAATGATTGGGCGATTTTCCATTTTTCAATAATTGCTTGCTTCGTTACTTTGCGATCATCTACTTCTTTTGTATATGTAGCGCAGAGAGATAAATATATATCATCAATTTGTTGTTCTATATTTCCTCCCGTTACCTCTACAACCCCAGTCACACTTTCACCGAGCAATAAATGTGACTCATGCAACTTTGTATCTACTTTCGCCGCACCAATCCCAATACTCGCTAAAACTTTATTAAACAGACCCATAAAAACCCTCCTCTTATTTATCAGTACACTATGTTGTACGAATAAAAAAAGAAAATGTTTCAAATTTCAAGCAAAAAAACGACGGGACATCCGCCGTTTTATTCATCAATTACTTCCTCATCAATAATACTTTTTTCGATCAAATAATCAAACATAATATCTGCTATTTCTTCCATTTCACGCTCTGTTGGGACAAACCCTCGCCGAACAAGTTCATTGTAAAAGAACTCCGCAATTTCTTCCGTATCGATCACAACTTCAATTTCTTTCACAACATCGCCCCCTTTGTATTATGTTATGAAAAAATGATCCATTTATGTCAGCCGTTTTTATGTATATTTACCGCTATGTACACATACGTTGGAAGTAAAAAAGAACGGAGGACAAGCTTATGAACGAACGAATTGACCAATGGATGGAGACGATCACGAATGTATTATTCTATATCATACTCCTTTTCTGTATTCCTTATTTCATATACGTATTATCGCAATGCATATAATTTCATTCGCGTCGTCTCCGTCGGGTAAACTTTTTTAATTGCTCAATGATTTGTTCCATCATCTGTTCGTACTGTTCATCACCAAATCGTTCGTACAACCACTTGTAATCGTTATAAATATCTAGTAAACCGTCAATAATCTCTTTTTCTTCTTGTTTTCGACGCAATCGCTCGTTTTCAAATTTTCGAGATATCACATGAACTTCACTCCAATGTTGAGCATCGTAATTAGTAATAGTATATGTACAGATAAAAAAGCCGACACACAACGTCGGCTTTTTTATCTCGCATAAGATGCTGGGGCAAAATCAATATCAAATCCTAAATCTTCAAGCATTTGAAAATCAGCATGTTTTTCTTGTCCGGCAGTCGTTAAGTAATCGCCAACAAAAATGGAGTTCGCAGCATACAAGCCGAGTGGTTGCAAACTACGTAAGTTTACTTCTCTCCCTCCAGAAATACGAATTTCTTTCGTAGGGTTAATGTATCGAAATAATGCTAATACTTTTAAGCAGTAACGTGGATTTAGTTCTTTTGTCCCCTCTAACGGCGTTCCATCAATCGCATGAAGGAAATTTACAGGGATTGAATCCGCATCTAACGCTTTTAAACTTCTCGCCATTGCGATCACATCTTGTTTTGTTTCTTTCATACCGATAATCACACCTGAACATGGAGACATCCCTGCTTCCTTGACCGTTTCTACCGTACGTACCCGATCATCGTATGTATGGGAAGTCGTAATATGAGGATGATGTTCTTTTGACGTATTAATATTATGATTGTAGCGATCCACACCTGCTTCTTTTAAGCGCAACGCTTGTTCTGGCTTTAGTATTCCTAAACAGGCACATACTTTTAAGCCGTACGTTTCTTTAATTTCTTTAACCGCAGATACAACGATATCAATTTCTTTATCGCTCGGTCCTCTTCCGCTTGCAACGATGCAGTATGTTCCTATTTTGGCCTCATACGCCCGCTTTGCACCTTGCAAAATTGTCTCTTTGTTTACCATTTTATATGTCGGAATCGGGGCTGTTGATATAGAAGATTGGGAACAATATCCGCAATTTTCCGGACACAATCCCGACTTTGCATTCATAATCATATTTAATTTCACTTTATTTCCGTAGTACGTTTTACGGATGCGATAAGCACCTTGCAACAATAGCAATAGCTCATCATCGGGACAATTTAATATTGCAAGCGCCTCATCATCTGTAATGTCTTCCCCATCTAACACACGATTTGCCAATAGTAACCAATCCATTGTTCTCCCCCTTTTACTTCTAATTACCAATAATCGTATTCGATTAGAAGTTATATGTCAACATTATTTTTATTTTAGTTAACAAAAAAACTAGCGAACAACCTTCGCTAGTTAGACGTTTCGACAATATTTCGGGCAATCCATACCCCACATGCCCCCGCTTGCGCCAGACCGCGTGTAATTCCTGCGCCGTCTCCTCCAACATATAGCCCTGAGATTTCTGTTTCAAAACGTTCATTTAATTTTGGACGGGCAGAATAAAACTTTGCCTCTACTCCGTAAAAAAGTGTATGTTCTGAAGCAATGCCTGGGGTTACAGCGTTTAGTGCTTCTGTCATTTCAATTAAACTTTTCATTGTGTTATATGGAAGAACGAGCCCTAAATCTCCAGGAACAGCCTCCTTTAACGTTGGTTCGATGAATCCTTCTTTAATCCGTTTTTCTGTTGAGCGTCTCCCTTTTAAAATATCTCCGTATTTTTGTACAATAATGCCGCCGTTAGATAATGCATTCGCTAAACGAGAAATTTGATGGGCGTATTCGTTCGGTTGATCGAACGGATCTGAAAATTTATGAGAAACAAGAAGAGCAAAGTTTGTATTGTTGCTTCCTAGTTTTGGGTCTTTATACGCATGACCATTTGCAAGCATAATTCCTGAATGATTTTCGACAACAACATGACCAGAAGGGTTACTACAAAATGTCCGAACTTGTGTTCCGACGGATGTGTTAAAAATAAACTTTCCCTCATACAAATGTGTATTAATTTCCTCCATAACGACGTTAGACGTTTCGACACGAACGCCAATATCGACTTGATTATTGATCATTTTCAACCCACGACGCTTCAATATGTTTGTTAACCAAGCAGAGCCATCACGTCCTGGAGCGATGACGACACGATCGGCATATAACATATGTCCATTTTTTAATTGAATTCCTTTTACATGATGCGTGCCATTTATTTTTTCCGTCAAAATATCGCTTACTTCCGTTTTGAACATCATATCAATATGGGTACGTAAATATTCATATATGCTCTTTAAAATTTCTAAATTTTGTTCTGTACCGAGATGACGAACTTGTGCGCGCAACAATTTCAATCCAGCAGCATAAGCACGCTTTTCAATTTTTCTCACTTCATCTGTCAATGGATCGGTCAACGTACGCGTTGCACCATGTTTCAAGTTAATTTCGTCCACATAACGAATGAGTTGTAACACCGTTGAATCAGGTAAATAGTCTGTCATCCATCCACCAAACTCGCTCGTAATGTTAAACTTACCATCGGAATAAGCTCCTGCCCCACCAAATCCATTTGTAATCGAACAAGCAGGTAAACAACCTGCGTAATCTTTTTTTCCAGCTGGTGGCGGACATTTTTCAATCTTCTTCTGCAAAATCGGACAATTTCGTTTATAAATATCGTGCCCTTTATCAATTAACAGCACCCGTGCCCCTCGTAATTTTAATGTCAATTCATAACAAGTGAAAATCCCTGTCGGACCTGCTCCAACAACAATTACATCGTAACGATTGTTCATCATTCATCCCTCACCTTCCGTTTTCCGAATGTTAATATACTAAATAACATATAATCAGTCAATAAAAAGCGATCTTTTTTTTTAAAAAATCATTTAATGTTCGTGTTATCTTAACATATAAAAAAAAGAACGGCTAACACCGTCCTTGCTAAAAGTAACGTTTCTTCCAAAAAACAAACGCCGTAATACTTGAAAGTACGAAAGAAATGCCTAAAGCAACTAAATATGCATACGGTTTATCTTGATACGGAATCGGAACGTTCATTCCATAAAAACTTGTTACCATCGTTGGAAAGGAAATAACAATTGTAATCGCAGCTAAAAATTTCATGACGATGTTTAAGTTGTTTGAAATAACAGAAGCGAAGGCATCCATCATTCCACTTAAAATGCTGCTATATACTTCTGTCATTTCAATGGCTTGCTTGTTTTCAATAATGACATCCTCTAACAATTCTTGATCGTCCTCATACATCCGTAAATAATTTAAACGAAGCAATCGTTCCATCACAATATTGTTCGCTTTTAACGATGTCGTAAAATAAACAAGGCTTTTTTCTAAACTAAGCAAAGAAAACAACTCTTTATTTTGCATCGATTGATGTAGCTGTTTTTCAATTTCGCTCGTTTTTCGATTAATTTGCTTTAAATATCTTAAATAATACGTAGAAATCATATATAACATTTGTAACGCAAAACGCGTTTTCATATACGTATAAAAATTTTTCACCTTGTTCTTTGTAAACTCTTCAAAAATCGGGTTTTCTTGAAGGCAAACGGTGATAAAACATATATTTGTAATAATCATTCCAATTGGAATGGTTTCATATGTTGGAATATTTCCTTCATCGTACGTAATAATTGGGATGTCTACGATGATGAGTACATGGTTATCTTCTTTTTCGATGCGTGAACGCTCTTCATCATCGAGTGCATCTTTAATAGAATCGATGGGAATATTGAGATGTTCTGCAATGTAGCGAATTTCACTCTCCGTTGGAGAAATGAGGTTTACCCAACAACCATTTTTTAGTTCGTGAATTTCTTCTAATTTTCCTTGGTCATTCGATAAATAAATGTTCATCATGGCGTGATCCCCCTATCTTCTCTACTAGAGGTAAGCGCCACTTTTTTGCCGTTGGAGCGCCTGTTTCGTTTGTGAGCAGTACGTTCCAGCGCCAAAAAACGAAGCTACTTCCTCTATTATTGCTGGTTCTGGTTCATTCGTGTTCGCCCTGCTCATAACGGAACTGTCACTCCTTTCGTTTTCACAATCATTACGGATTAATGATACATGTTTTGCCACCATTTGTATAGTTCATTTTTTATTTTTTCTCGAATGGCATGTACAAAATAGAAAAATATTTCTCGTTCTTTTATAATCATTTATGAAAGGTGGTGAATGTCATGAACATATCTATATGTGATCAAGCATTTCAGTGGTATAAAGAAGAACTTCAATTACAGCGCGGGGACTATGTTCGTTTTTTTGCTCGATATGGCGGATGTAGCAATGTACAAAAAGGTTTTTCTTTAGGAGTAAATAAGGAAGAGCCGATCGATGCTGCGGTTGCACTAGAAAAAAACGGCGTCATCTTTTTTATTGAACAAAACGATATGTGGTATTTTGACGGTCACGATTTACATATTGAATTTGATGAAAAGCAAAACGAGCCGGTATTCACATATAGATAAAAGCGGGGGATCCCGCCTTTATCTTTTTTTTGCCCGCTCGTATGCCTCGTGCCAATCTGGAAAATATTTTCTGATTAAAACTGGTTGAAACGTTTCTTTTGTCACACAAACATGTTTTGAAGTTGCTGTTGCTGCGATTTCATTTGTCGGGGTCAATACTTCGTATCCATAAACAACCCGAATACCATCATATGATTCCACCCACGTTTTAATCGTAGCTATTTCCCCGTATCGTAACGGCTTCTTATAAGAAATTTGTAAATCAATAACTGGGGACACAATCCCTCTTTTCTCCATATCAGCATATTGAAAACCAAGCTGTTGAATAAAATGAGCTCGTCCCATTTCTAACCAAATTAAGTAATTCGCATGATAAACAACCCCCATTTGATCCGTTTCTGCGTAACGCACTTCAATCTCTTTTTGTGAAATGACCATCATTTCTCACTCTCCAACATAACGATACTTTATCACTATTTTACCATAAACATAGGAAAAGCAGAAAAAAAGAGCCGCACATATGCGGCTTTTACAATTCGTATCCTTTTTCTCGTGCTCTTGCCTCGTCTTTAATCTCTGCTCGCATCGCCTCAATTGCTTCTTCACGGCGATGATTTTTTTCCCTAATTTTCTCATGCTCCTCTGGACTAGCAAACGCCATCGTTTCTTCCGCTCTTTCAATATTCTCAAGCGTATTTTGTACCATGTCCTGTAATTTTTCTACATTGTCGCGACGATCATCTTCATTCGGTCTCATGTTATCATCCTCCTTGTGAAAGTAAAATGTACATTTTTTATCGTGCACGTTTTTCTTCATGTTATACAAATTTTATTGTTTATCATAATTTAATTATGTAAACTATATAAGGGCGAATATTCGCCCTTACTCACCCTTCGTTTGAATGACTTGTGGATGTTGACCAGATTGATCTTGCATTTGCTTTCCTTTATTGCCACCTGCTGATCGCGGTTTCGTTCCGATATGTTGCGGCACAAATGGCTGTTGATTACTTTTTGGATTACCCATTTTTCATCCCCCTCTCCCTCATAGTATGGCTATATTACTCTGCTTTATGAAGCCAACGTGTTTCCATTTTTTCTTCCAGTTTTTCTAATGCGCTGACATCATTTAATAGTTGTCTTTTATTTTCCATGACGAGTTCTGCAAATGTCCGTTTTCTTATTTTTCGCATGATGTATTCACCTACTTTTTGTTTTTTTCTATCTTTTCCAAACATAATGAAAAATATACAAAAAATAGCCGACTCCTCGGCTATTTTCCCCATTTTTCTGCATACTGTACCATTTGCTCATATGACATAGGACCGATTTGTTTTTCGCGAATTATTCCTTGACGGTCGATAATAAACGATGTTGGAATCGGTTGAATGTCATATTGTTTCATCACATTGCCATCAACATCTAGCACAACTGGAAACGTTAAATGGTAATCCTTAATAAACTCACGTACTTTTTCTTGCGAATCTCGCACCATCACATTTACGGCTACAATTTCTACTTGTCTATAATACTGTTCATAAAATGTCTGCATATCTGGCATTTCTGCACGACAAGGCGGACACCATGTTGCCCAAAAATTCACAATAACTGCTTTTCCGCGTAATTGTGAAAGTTGTACGGTTTTCCCATCAATCGTTTTTAAAGAAAAGTTTGGGGCCTTCATGCCAATATGAATACCTGTTTTGATTGTTTGTCTCTCCGCCGTATGTTCCCAAAGCATATATGCAAAAAAACTAAATAAAACGATGATGGCCATCCACTTTTTCATCAACATACCTACCCTTCTATTTGTCATCTCATAAGAAAAGGCGCATGTGCGCCTCCTTATCGAATATTTTTATGCTCATTGCTCATTTTTTTTACTTCCACTTCAGCATATGAAGCAAATTCCGTTTTTAATTCGTTTTTATGCTTCGCATTATTATTTCGTTGAGCATTAGCATTTCCAAATTTTGTTCGTCCCATCGCTTTATCCTCCTTTTATACATGATGCACAGATAGTATGCGCGAACGGGACGTTTCACACTACGACGATTTGTTATTTAATTTTTGGACATACTCCTTTACCATGTCAACTGTTACATATTTTCGCTGTGGTACAATTCCATTTTTCGCTAGTTCATTTATTTGTTTTGTCACTTCATTAATTTTTTGTACAGAAAATGACTCTCCTCGTTGACATAAGGCAATGGCTTCTTCAATATATGTTTCCCGTTTCGTATTTAGCTCGACAAATGCCCGAACGAGTGCGTGTTGTTTTTGCGAATGCGCTGTAATCGCTTGGTGAACTTCAGTCATTATTCATTCCTCCAATCGTGTCATAAATATGTTGTAATTCATCTATTGACGCTTGGGCTGTTAAAGCAGCACTTAAACCGGTGAAATGTTCATTCAATTGCTCACGCATATGATGGTGAAGTTGCTCAATCATTATATTCCATTGCTCCTTATAGTGAACAAGCAAACGCTTTTTCTGCTCAGTTATATATGCTTTTACCGGTTCATGCAATTGCCGTTCCAATTCTTCTTTCATCAATCGTTTTTCATCTTTTTCAAAAAATGATTTTGCGTTTTTATACAACGCTAATGCCTTTTTAAATATGTTGCGATCTAGTTGTTCAAAAGCAAGTGGAAATTCCATTGTTGGAAAAACAGGAAGATCCGCTTTTGTTACAATGAGATCATGAACTTCCTTCCATTGTTTTTCTAACGCCATAAAATGAAGATCATAACGTTTGCTTATAAATGCTTCGATTCGCAAACTAGTTGCACGCATTTCTTGCGCCAAATCAAATCCAATGGAATATAAAAATTCATCCAAACATAATTGTAACGCTTTTTTTATGTTGCTCTGTCGATCATGAAGAACAGAAGGATTGAACGACTCTTTAAACCAATCCGGTAAACGAAAAAAGACGCGCTGTTGAATATAATAAACTAATTCATTTAATTCTTGCTCGATCGCATGAACGTCGTGATTTGCTTCGTATTGTTCGATAATCCGCTCAAGCTGTTGTTGCTCTTGGTGCAATATGTGCAACTTTTTACGTTTCGTTTCATCGCTTTGTTTTGCTTCTGCAATATATTCTGCTAGTCGCTTTTGCGCTTGTTTTATTTGCAAACGAGCGGAAGCAAGCGCTAGCGAGCTAAGTTCTTGATGAATGAACGGATAAAACGCCTGCTCAAATGCGTCCATTCCCGAATTGGATAGCACATCATGTTTCCACAACTCTCCCTTCTTTTCTGCGAGCGCCCATTTACTTGATAGCGAAAAAAGACGAGGATGACGAATACCAAATTGTAAAAGCTGATCTTTCACATAGTGAACAACAGCTTGTAATTCCTCTGTTGTATGTGCTAAATCCGCTGCATTAATGATGAAAAACATCTTATCTAAACTAAACGTATCCTTTACTCGACCAAGCTGAATTAAAAATTCGCGATCCGCTTTTGAAAACGCATGGTTATAGTATGTGACAAAGAAAATCGCATCAGCATTTTTAATGTAGTTAAATGCAACTCCTGTATGACGAGCGTTAACAGAGTCCGCGCCTGGTGTATCGACAAGAATAATGTTTTCGCGCGTTAATGGGCAATCATAATATAGCTCAATCCATTCAACAAAACACGATTTTGTTTCATTCGCTACATATTCATGAAATTGCTGAAGTGAAATCGTAAGCAATTGTCCAAGCTTTTCTTTCATTTGTTCATACCCGCGCACAACGGCTTGTAAAAACGCCCAATGCACTCGTTCCTTAGCATCAACAGCTTCATTACGAATAGCTTTTTTACTTTCTTCGATCGCCTCTTGTAATGAATGAACTTGCATACCGAAAAAGCGCAAAGAGTGTTGTAAATCGTTTAAAAGCTGCTGTTCCGTTTTTACTTGTACGACAACGGTTCCATGCGGACGATCACCTGTTGGTGGAACAATTTTGTTAATAGTTGCCGTCGTCGGATGTGGCGAAACAGGTAAGACATGTTCACCGATTAACGCGTTTGCAAATGAAGATTTTCCTGCGCTAAAGGCGCCAAACAAAGCAATCGTAAACGTCCGTCGTTGAAGCTGCTGAACTTTTACTTCCATTTCATTTGCTAGCTGTTTCATTCCTTTAATTGGGGCGATCATTTGACTAATCGTCCGCAATTTTTCGATCATTTGCTCGGTCGTCTCATTTTCTATTTGCACCGTTTGAATTGGATGTTGTTCTTGCGCTGATTCATTTCCATGTGGAACTTCTTCTTTGCTTTCACTGCTTGTTCTTATTGTAAACGTCTCATGAACAAACGGATAAACAGCATCATCGCTTAACGAATTGGCATTTTCGACGACTTTTTGCAATTGTTGACGCGTATGTTCACGCTCACGAGCAAGTTGCTTCAATTGCTCCCAGCATGCCCGTTCCCCCATCAACTTATTGAGTTGTTGTTGATACATACTCAATTTTTGTTGTACTTTTCCCTTCTCAATGATTTGTTCGACAAGTTGAATAGCTGCATCGCGATATAACCGTTTCATTTCGTTTGCTATGTCGTTCGTATATGTTAATACATAATCGCCTGTGACAACTGGTTGATTTTGTTTTCGTTCAACAATCCATTGTTCTGAAAACGGGACGGTTAATTGTTGAATACGATGCAATAATTCATGGTCGTGAACATCATATTGTTGATAAAACTGCTTCAATAAGTCACGGATGTGCCATTCAAGCTGACTTTCGATTTTTTGATGTAAATCTTCATAAAACGCATGCAACCGCTTTTTACGTTCTTCCTCTGTTTTTTGCTTTGTAAATAAAAAACCGACTTTAAAATCAGGTTGACACGCCTCTAAATAGGCACGCGCATACTCTCGTGTTTCATAAGGCATCACATATGCGTTGTGTAACGTTGTTTCCAACTGTTGTTCAATATGTTGCTTAGCATTTGTCCACGTTGTATGAATATGATCAATCGCTCGCTCGATTTCTTCGAGTTTTGCAAGAAGCTCATGTTCATGATCAAACGAGAGTAACTGACGTATATTTCGCTTTTCTTCTTCCTGTTGAGCGATGACGATCTGCATATGGTCGTCGATCATTTGATCGACAGCGATACGGATGTTTTGATGAAGTCGTTCCTCTTTTTCATTAAAAAGTGACTGCAATAATTGTTTTAATGTCTCAAGTTCGTTGTATATATTATCTTTTTGTTTCAGCGACGTATAAAATATTCGTTCAAATGTGATGCCCCACTGCTGAAACGATTCCTCGACAGAGCGAGTAAACTGTGAAAATAGAAGTTCTTCATCACGATGTTTATCAATTTGATTCACAACTAAGTATAGCGTTTTTCCATACTGTGACAAACGCTTCGTAAACTCGAAGTTCAATTCCGCTTGAACATGATTGTAATCCATCACATAAAATATGACGTCCGCTAAATGAAGTGCCGACTCTGTCGCCAAGCGATGAGCATCATCGGTTGAATCAATACCTGGTGTATCCATAAGTACTATTCCGGACGGAATCACCTCTGTTTCATCGCTAATCTCGATCATGTCAATGGCGTCGCCATCCCGACAAAACGTTTTCACTTCGTCGTAATCATAAGGAGCCGTATATTCAATCCGTTCGCCAGATTTATAATATACACGCGCATACGGTTTCCCTGTTTTTACTTTCACAAGGTTTGCACTTGTCGGAATTGGACTAGACGGTAAAAGCTGAGCACCGATCAACTCATTAATTAAACTAGATTTTCCTGCAGAAAAGTGTCCACAAAGAGCAATCGTAAACTCTTTATGATACACTTTTTTAATTAATTGTCTTGTTTTATTTGCTTGAGTCATGTCACCTCTTTTGATAAATTCATCATGAAGTGCGATGAGACGATATAACCATTGTTGCAATGATTGTGTTTTTGTCATATGCATTTTCCCCATACCCCTTTTAAAAAATCTACCTTCATTTTACTGTAGTTCACAGAAAAATAAAATCCCCCTACTTATGAGGAGATTTTAATAAACGTAGCGCCTGTTCCTCTACACGAATACGGATAGATAAGAGGTACACGTTCCATACTGTAAATATGACAGCTGTCCAATATGCTTGAAACATCAGGGGGATAATAATAAATTCGAGGGTAACAACAAGATAATTAGGATGACGAAACCATCGATACGGTCCTTTTTGTATTCGTTCTGCATTTGGCAATACAATAATTTTCGTATTCCAATACCGTCCAAGCGAAGCAATGGTCCAAAAACGAAACAGCTGTAGAATGATAAAGATATTAAACAAAAATGGCCATAAAGCAGATGCGTGTTTTTTCCTTCCTTCGAGCAAAAGCGAAACAAAAAATAAACTATGCATACAAACAATATGTTTATAGTGATTTTGCCCGAACTCTTTCGCCTCTCTCTCCTTCATCCATCGTTCATTTCTTTTTGCCCAGTACAACTCAACAAATCGTTGAACAAGTAAAAAGAGAAATACTTTCCATTTCATAATTTCTCTCCCCATTTTAACAATAAAAGCTCACAGCTAAATCCCGGTCCCATCGCCATCATTAAACCGTGTTGTTGAGTGATAGGCTGTTGTAAAAAACGCTGTAAAACAGCAAGCACAGTTACAGACGACATATTTCCATGCTCTCGTAAAACATGAATCGCATGAGTTAACTTATTTTCATCTATATGTAACCCCTCTTGATAGGCATCGAGCACTTTTTTACCACCTGGATGTACGACAAAATGTTCAATTTGCGAAACACAAATCCCGTTTTTTCTTAAAAACAATTCCACGATTTCACCAATCGATTGACGAATAATAGTCGGAATATGCCTAGAGAACACCACATAAAATCCGTTATCTTTTATATCCCACCCCATAACATCCTCCATGTTACGCATAAATATCGATTGCATATCGATCACCTGTGGAGCTATGCTTTGTAACTGTACATCATCCCCTACAACACACGCACAACCTACTCCATCCGCAAATAGTGATGTGCCAATAAGATTGCTTTTTGACACATCGTCAAGTTGAAAAGTGAGACTGCAAAACTCTACCGCAAGGACAAGCACTTTCGCTTTTGGATATGCTCGACAGTAATCTACCGCTCGAGCAATGCCAGCTGCTCCCCCGGCACATCCGAGCCCCCATATAGGAATCCGTTTCGTATGTATCGAAAAAGGCAGCTCGTTCATTATTCTTGCCTCAACGCTCGGTGTAGCAATCCCCGTCGTTGAAATAAAAAAAATAGCTTCAATATCTTCGAACGGGATGTTTCCGCGATGTAAACAACGTTCAATTGCTTCTTTTCCATATTGAACGGCATGTTCAATATACAGTTCATTTTTCTCAGCGAACGAATGAGCTGTCATATACCAATGTAACGGTTGTACAAATGACCTTGATTGAATATGGTCATGTTCAAAAATCGATAATAGACGATCGATATGCTCATAACGATGTTGAAACATACGTTTGATTGCAATCATCACCTCGTTTTGTGAAACACGGTAAGGAAGTTCAGCTAATTCCACTGCAACGATGCTCGGCATACATCTCTATCCTTTCATTTTCATTAATGATAATATTTTTCTGATAAAGGAATTTTATACATATTAAGTAAAAAAGCCTCCCTCACCACAATAGGAGGAAAGCTTTCGACGTTTTGAAAGGAGGTATGTTGTTGTGCACTTCCATTATAACGCAATTTATTGTTTCGTCACTATGTTTTTTTATGTTTTCTTTGTCTACATTTGTCGAAAAATGATGTAATCGAAACGAAAAATTTGTTATGATGAAGAAAAAAGGGGTCTTGTTATGGCTTTAGGTGAGAAAATTACAACGATTTTAAACGGAACGATCGAATCGATTCGCTCTGTCATCCCGCTAGCAATGACAATCGAAAAACCTTCATTGTTTACACAACCTTTCACTCAAACGTCTATTAGTGTATTGATTGGGATGACCGGAGACTTACGGGGACGCCTTATGATTGAAGGGCATGAAACGATATTTGGAAGTATCGGAGAAACGATGTTCGGTATGCCTTTAGAAGGTGAAATGCTCGAGTCATTTACCGGTGAGCTCGGCAATATGATTGCAGGAAACTTAGCAACGATCGTATTTCAAAAAGGAATTACAATCGATATCACTCCTCCTACTGTTCTTGTTGGTCAAACAAAAATTTACGGTTTTGATAAAGCATTTCGCGTGCCGATTCACTTTGAAAATAAAGGAGAATTGCAGCTCATTTTAACAATTGATAACGAATAAGTGCGAAGAGAAGCTTGCGTTTGTAAGCTTCTTTTTTATTTTTTATCCATCTTTTTCTAAATATTTCACACTTTTTTCACAACCTCACAAAATTCGTGTGACAAAAGTCACAGCTACTCCTTATTTTTACGGTTATGATGATGGTAAAGTAACGAATGAACAATTTGTGAAATGTACGAAGAAAGCGTTTCATTTCGCAAATTGTTTTGTACTATGTAAGTGTATACATTTCTAATTAAGGTTTATTTAGGAAAGGAGGAATAAAAATGAAAACCCAATTAAACACAAACACCCCAAAAACAAAAGTGGAGAAAGAGCCTACATTGAAAGGAACGCTCGCTTCTGTTTTATTTTTAGGATTTTTCCTCATTTTCACGTGGGTAAGCGTATATTTCTTGTTTTTGAATCGTTTATAGAGAGAAAGGAGACGGGACGTTATGCACATGCATAAATATGAAAAAATTTGGCTGTTTTTCGGCATCGGTTCATTATTCGTATTTTTAGCTGTCTTAGGAGTTGGTGCATTCGCACAAGGAACACAGCCGCCAAGCTGTTTAACAACGATCGATCCGGAAAAAGTCGATCAAACACCACCATTTGATAAACCTGGTCTTGTTAAAACTGGAGACAATGAATATCAACTCAATATCGTTGCTTCTGCATTTGCGTACACGCCAAATCAAGTCGAAATTCCAAAAGGAGCAAAAGTAACGATCAACGTAGCAACGAAAGATGTCATTCACGGGTTTCAAATAGCTGGAACGAACGTAAATATGATGGTTGAGCCAGGCTATGTGAGCAGCTATACGCAAACGTTCGATAAAGTTGGCGAGTATGTTATTTTATGTAACGAATATTGCGGAGCTGGTCATCATTTAATGACGGCGAAAGTGAAGGTGGTTGAACAATGATGAACGGAACATGGAAAGTAGACGCTCGTGATGGCAAATTAGCCATGGCTCATATTTATGTCGCTTTCGTTGCTCTCGCACTAGGGGGACTCGCTGGTCTATTACAAGTGCTTGTACGATCAGGAAAATTTGAATTACCAGCAGGCATTAGCTATTATACGATTTTAACAACCCACGGTGTGTTACTCGGACTCGTTTTAACTACATTCTTTATCATTGGTTTTCAATTTGCAGCTATAAGCCGTACGGCTGGAACGCTTTCTGATCGCATTCGCTTTTGGGGTTGGGTCGGCTTTTGGCTCATGACAATTGGTACAGCAATTACTGCCTTTTACATTTTAATTGGCGAAGCTTCTGTTTTATATACATTCTATGCACCACTACAAGCACATGCAGGATTTTATATCGGTTTAACACTTGTCGTCGTTGGTAGCTGGATTAGTGGCTTTGCAACGTTTGTCCATTATGCGAAATGGAAAAAAGCCCACCCGAGTCAAGTGAGCCCACTACTTACATTTATGTCTGTTGTGAATATGATTTTATGGCTCATTTGCTCGCTCGGTGTAGCAGCAACTGTATTATTCCAATTCATTCCTTGGTCGTTAGGTTATGTCGATCGCATTAACGTACTTGTGAGCCGAACATTATTCTGGTATTTCGGTCACCCACTCGTATATTTCTGGTTATTGCCTGCATATATGATTTGGTATGCAATTATTCCGAAAATTATCGGTGGAAAAATGTTCTCTGATTCTCTTGCGCGCATGTCATTCATTTTATTCTTAATTTTCTCGATTCCTGTTGGTTTCCACCATCAACTTGTGGAGCCTGGAATTGATCCAGCTTGGAAATACTTACAAGTTGTTTTAACATTTATGGTTGTTATTCCATCATTAATGACAGCGTTCTCGATGTTTGCAACGTTTGAGATGTACGGTCGCTCCAAAGGAGCAACAGGATTGTTCGGATGGTTACGTAAACTCCCTTGGGGTGATGCTCGTTTCTTTGCACCTTTTATCGGTATGTTGTTCTTTATCCCTGCTGGTGCTGGTGGTCTTGTCAACGCATCACATCAATTAAACCAAGTTGTTCATAACACGATTTGGGTAACGGGCCACTTCCACTTAACATTAGCGACAACCGTTGTATTGACATTCTTTGGTGCAGCTTATTGGCTCATCCCACATTTAACAGGACGTGTGATGACAAAAGCGATGAACCGTTTAGCGATCATTCAAACGATCGTTTGGTCGATTGGTATGATTTTCATGTCTAGTGCAATGCACTTTGCAGGGTTGCTTGGCGCTCCTCGCCGTTCAGCATTTTCAACATACGGAGATGCACCACAAGCGCTAGAGTGGATTCCTTACCAAATCGCTCAAGCAGTTGGAGGAACAATCTTATTCATCGGTATTATTCTTGTGCTCATTATCGTTACAAACTTAGCATTTTTCGCTCCAAAAGGTGAGACAGAGTTTCCAGTTGCTGAAGTTGCTGAACAGGCTGAGCGTACACCACTCGTATTTGAAAACTGGAAATTATGGATCGGCATTGCTGTTGTACTCATTTTAATTGCATATACTGTTCCATTTATCGATATGATCCAAAATGCACCTCCTGGCTCAAAAGGATTTAAACTTTGGTAAAAAAAACCGGGCGTTTGCCCGGTTTTTTATAATCGATAAATATGTTTATATTTGTCTTCCAAATAGCGAATCAAGTAAGTTGGATTTAACCCCTCTCCAGTTACTTCGTACAAAATCTCAAGCGGCTTTTTCGTCTTTCCATATTGGTGAATATGGTTTGTAAGCCACTCTCGAATACGCCCGAATTCCCCGTTTTCAATCAACTGATCAACATTTGTCAACTCTTTCTCCATTGCATATTTAAACTGGGCGGCATACATATATCCGAGGGCGTATGACGGAAAATAACCAAAACTTCCCCCAGCCCAATGAACATCTTGAAGAATCCCTTCTGCATCACGTTTTGGACGAACACCTAAATACGCCTCATATTTTTCATTCCAAATATGTGGTAAATCTCTTACTTCAATTGCGTCATCAAACAACGCTTTTTCCATTTCATATCGAATGATAATATGTAATGGATACGTCAACTCATCCGCTTCAATGCGAATAAGAGACGGTTTGGACTCATTAATTGCGCGATAAAAATCATCCAATGAAACGTCAACAAAATGCGGAGCATATTGTTGTAGCAAGCTATAATATCGCTTCCAAAACGAATAATGACGAGCAATAAAATTTTCATAAAACAGCGACTGCGACTCATGAATGCCCATCGACGTACCATCGTAAAGTGGTGTACCTGCCCATTCTTTAGAGATGTTCTGTTCATAAAGAGCGTGGCCGCATTCATGAATTGTACCAAATACTGCTGTTCGAAAATCGTTTTCGTCATATTTTGTTGTAATTCGGACATCCCCTTCATTTAACGTTATCGCAAAAGGATGTACAGTTTCATCAAGTCGTCCTGCATCAAAATCGTAGCCTAATTCTTTTAAGAGGACTAAACTAAACGCTCGTTGCTTTTCTTTCGGAAATGACTGAAATAAAAAATTCGTTTCCGGCTTGTGTCGCGACTCATTAATTTGTTGAACGAGCGGAACAATATGATTGCGTAATTTTGAAAACACATCATCTAACAAGTCGACAGTCACACCAGGTTCGTATAAATCTAATAACGTATTATATGGGTGTCCATTTGTCCCCCAATATGTGACAAAGCGTTTCGTGAAATCAACAAGTTGCTTTAAGTATGGTTCAAAAAGCGAAAAGTCAGATTTCGCTTTCGCTTCTTCCCACACACTCTCTGCTTTCGATTGTAAAATGACATATTGTTTGTATTCATCAGCAGGAATTTTTTTGTTGCGTTCGTACTCTTTTTGGCATTCTGCTAACGTATAACGAGTGACCGGCGATACTTGTTCTTGTACAGACTTCGCTGAAAGTTCCGCAATATATGCGGCCATTTGCTCGGACGTTGACATATGAAACACATCTTGTGATAACATCCCGATCACTTCCGAACGTTGGTCAATCCCTTTCTTCGGCGCCCCTGTACGTAAGTCCCAATACATAAGCGAAATCGCTTCTTTATATGCCATCATTTTTTTGACATATTGCAAAAACTGTTTTTCCATTTCTTGAATATTTTTTTTCATCTTCTCCCCTCCATTCCATTGTATTTGTTATTCTACAATACTTACAATTATTCCTTTATTTTTGATGTACGTCTGTCGGCAGAACGCGCTTTATTGTTTCAATCACTTGCATAGGTTCATCGTCTGTCACAAAAATACATACAATTCCCCGATCATCTCGTTGGCGAATAAGTCGTCCTACCCCTTGTCGTAATCGTAAAATCATATACGGAACGTCCACTTCCCAAAATGGATTGTCTGTTTGTTTTCGTTTCGCTTGAAAAACAGGGTCATTTGGCGGATAAGGGAGCGCCCAAATGATGACGTTGCTTAGTGACGGACCAGGAATGTCTAATCCTTCCCATAAATGTTGGGCACATAAAATTGTTTCTTCTTCATTTTGAAAACGGGAAACAAGTTCGCTAATTTCTTGATCCCCTTCAAATAAAAAGGTGAATCCTTCTTCTTGCTGGGCACGAGCTTTAAATTCATTTAATTGTTCACGCGTTGGAAACAACACAAGTGCACGCCCGTTTGTTTCCCGAATTTTTTCGATAGCGTATGCATATTTCTTTTCAAATATGCGTTCGTTATTTTCAAATATCGGCATGTAAATTGTCATTTGTTCCTCATAATCAAATGGAGAATCAACATGAAATGATAAATACTCATCAATACCCAGACTCTTTGCCATATAATCAAATGATTTTTCATTCGATAATGTAGCAGATGAAAAAATAAATGGAATATGTTTAGAAAACACTTTTTCGCGCAACACTTCTTGTACTGTTCTCGGCATAATAACAAGCGTGTTGCCATCGAGCGACGATTCAAGCCATGTAATCGCATCTCGATTATGAATGAATAAATATAGTGAATGGTGAATTTGATCTAAGTATTCATCAACAACTTTCAATTGATAATGGTCGATCGTATACGTCTCACTCTCAAATACGAGCTCGTCTCCAATTTGTTCAACTTTTGTTCGTAACGTTTGTGCTAGTTGTAAAAGAGACGGAGTGAACGTTAATTCTTGACGATTGGATCCTGGTACCGCTTTAGCATGATTCATCAATTCATCAAAAAATCGTGTACTAAGTTCTAATGTATCTTCGATTAAATAAGCTAATTGTTCGCGAATATCATTTTCTAATAAACGAGAAAGCAACGTTTCTAACGTCGTCTCTTTCATACGGTATGTTAACGCTTTTTGAGCAGCAAATTCTAATAAATGTCCTTCATCAAAAATGACACAGCTCGCTTCAGGTAAAAGTGGTAACTGCCCTTCACGTTTCCGTGCTTCATACGTCCAAATATGTTCCATATAAAAATCGTGAGAACAAATAATTAAATCCGTCGCTTTGCGATAATAATCGCGCGATAACGTTTGCCCACAACGATGACGTTTTTCACACGCTAAACAGTCTTGAAACGGATCCCAAGCAATTTTTGACCATTGCTCATCGCTTAAGTGAGCGTAATCTTTTCGATCGCCATAATGGTAAAACGTTTGGAGCGGAGCATGGTCATGAACAAATGAAGGCAATTCGTCAAAAATTTGTTCATATAATTCCTCTTCTTCCGTCATCAATATATCGTCTAATTTGTTTAAACATAAATATTGATCGGGCGACTTCGCTAGGCGAACGTCGATGTTTATGTTTAAAACGCGTGAAATTTTAGCAATATCTCCTTCTTTTTTTACAAGCTGTTCAATTAATGTTTCATCTGCACATGCAATGATGGCAGGTTTTCCGATATATCGTGCATAGCAAATGGCGTAAAGTAAATATACAATCGTTTTTCCTGTTCCTACTCCGGCTTCAGCAAACATCACTTTTTTCTCTTTAAACGCTCGCTCAAGTTGAAATGCCATAAAAATTTGCTCATCACGTAATTCAAAACCTGCTTCTGGTAAAATATCGTAAAATACGTCCCCGATCCATTCATTTAATTTATCAAAAAAATTTTCATTTTTACTTAATGCAAACGGATATTTGCTCATACTTTTTTAGTCCCTCCATCAATTTAAACGAAGTACACAAACATTAATTATCGTTCAAAAAAGGAAAGAAGTCAATGAAGTTGAAAAGAAAAAGCTGCCAACAAGACAGCTTTTTCTAATAACGTGGTGGACGAGGTCCCCAAAATTGATAATATTGTGTTTCAATGAAACCGTTAAATAGTTTTCGACGTTTTGTCGCTTGCTTCCCGTACAATTGCTCAAAATGGCGGTGAGAGGTCAATATATAAATCGACCACGTATCGAGTGCAGCGAATGTTTTTCCCATTTCCCGATATAACTGTTCTACTTCTTCCTTTTCTCCTAATCGTTCACTATAAGGAGGATTGCCGACGATGACGCCATATTCCTCTTTCGTTCGAAAATCTTTCATTTGCATTTGTTTAAATGTAATTAAATCTGCTAATCCTGCTTCTTGTGCGTTTGTTTTCGCGATGTCGACCATGCGGTGATCAATATCAAATCCGACAATATGTAGCGGTTGATCATAGCGTGCTAAATCTTCCGCTTCTTCCCGCGCTTCATCCCATAAATGAGGCGGAATCCAACTCCATTGTTCAGATACAAAATCGCGGTTAAATCCTGGTGCGATATTTTGACCAATCAGTGCCGCTTCAATCGCAATCGTTCCCGACCCACAAAACGGATCAACGAATGGACGATCTGGTGTCCAATTCGTCAACCGAACAAGCGCTGCCGCTAATGTTTCTTTTAATGGTGCTTCTCCTTGTTTTACGCGATATCCTCTTTTATGCAACCCTGCCCCGCTCGTATCGATCGTTAATGTAGCAACATCTTTATGGAGAGCAACTTCAATACGAAACAACGCACCCGTTTCTTCAAACCAAGAAACACCGTAATGTTGCTTTAAATGTTCTACAATCGCCTTTTTTACAATCGCTTGGCAATCGGATACACTAAACAATGTTGATTTGACTGATTTTCCTACAACAGGGAATTGGGCATCAACCGGCAAAAACTGTGCCCATGGGAGCGCTTTTGTTTGTTCAAATAACTCATCGAACGTCGTTGCGCGAAATTCCCCTACTTTTACCTTTACACGGTCAGCTGTGCGAAGCCATAAATTTGTGCGACAAATCGCTCGCTCGTCCGCCACAAACATCACTTTTCCATTGTCCACTTGACAATCATACCCGAGCGCACGCACTTCATCTGCAACGATCGACTCAAGCCCCATTGCTGCAGTAGCAATTAATGTGATCTGTCCCATATTCATTCACCTTTCATTGATGTATTCGTCCCATTCTTGAACAAATTGTTGTACCTCGTCGATTGGCATCGGTTTAGCAATGTAATATCCTTGTGCCATATCACATTGTTGTTTATTTAAAAATTCATATTGTTGCTCTGTTTCGACCCCTTCGGCCACGACAGATAAATGCAAATGATGCGCCATCATAATAATTGTTGAGACGATCGTCGCATCATCGCTATATAAAGAGAGGCGACGAATGAACGATTGATCAATTTTTAAAATATCGATTGGGAAACGATGCAAATAACTTAATGAAGAAAAACCTGTCCCAAAGTCATCAATAGCTAGTTTAAAACCACACTGTTTTAACTGTACAAGTTTTTGAACAGATTCCTCTGCATTTGGCATAATCGTACTTTCCGTCAGTTCTAATTTAAAAAAGCGCGGATGTACATCATGTTTTTTGACGATCGTCGATAATTGCTGAACGAAATCATCTTGTTGAAAATGAACAGCAGAAATGTTTATTCCGATTTTTACGTGGGGAGCGAATTGATGAATCGCCTTCATATGTACACATGCTTGTTCGAATAGCCACTTCGTCATCGGAACAATCAGTCCTGTTTCTTCTGCCAATGGAATAAATTGCGCAGGAGAAACGAACCCGATATTCGGTTGTTTCCAACGCATTAACGCCTCTAATGCTTCAATTTTTTTCGTTTTCATATTGACAATCGGTTGATAGCAAACAAATAATTCATTTCGTTCAATCGCTTTTCGCAAATAATTTTCTAACGTCACTACTTCGCTTTGATAGTCTAATTTAGCCGTATATAGTTCAAAACGATTTCTTCCGCTTTCTTTCGCTTTTTGCATAGCGCGATCGGCACGACGTAATAACGTTTCCCCATCATCTCCGTCGTTCGGATACATGCTTATCCCAATGCTTGCCGAGATGTATATATCTTTGTTATGTAATAGAAAAGGAGCTTGTAATGATTCAATCATTTGTTCTGCTATGCTAACAGCTTCTTGAACGTCTTTTAGTTTAGGTAAAATAACAACAAATTCATCTCCACCAATGCGAGCTAACGTATCTTTCGTGCGCAGTCGCTTTTTTAGACGATTGGCCACTTTTTTTAACAATATGTCTCCACTATAATGACCGAGTTCGTCATTAATATATTTAAATCGATCTAAGTCAAGAAATAAAATCGCTAGCTGTTGATTGTAATGGCGTGCCATATCAAGCAAATGTTGTAGACGTTTCGTAAATAATTGTCGATTTGGAACGTTGGTCAACAAATCGTAGTTCGATAATCGAGCAAGTTGCTCCATCGTTCGCTTATGTTGTGTGACATCTGAAAAAATGGCTACATAATGCGTTGGTCTTCCTGCGGCATCATAAATAGCTTTAATTGTTAGCCACTCGACGAACAACTCACCATTTTTTCGTTTATTCCAAATTTCCCCCTTCCAAACGCCATGATCACGTATCGTTTCCCACATGTTTTCATAAAATTTGCGATCGTGTAGTCCAGAACGAAGAATATTCGGTTTTTTACCGAGCACTTCTTCTTGCGTATAACCCGTCACCGTTTCAAAAGCTGGGTTAGCTAACAAAATATGCCCTTCACTATCCGTCACAATCATTCCTTCGTCCGCTTCTTGAATAATCGTATGGGCAATAGATAAAAATGTATGTGTTTCAAACAAAGATGACAATTTTTTGTTCACCACAAACTCTCCCCTCATATTCCCCCAAAAAACAAAAACTCTCCTGATGTTGTGCAGGAGAGTGGTGCCATGAACCATGTTCTGTAAGCCATGTTCTGTTCCGTCGTACTGCAAACGGCTTGCGCCTCGTACTTCGGTGGTAATCATCTATCTACAGGCTGTACGCCTGTCCTTCTCTCCGTTCATTTCCTTTGAGAAGGTGCCCCTACCATCATTTGGGTTTCTCGCTCGTGGGGTTTACCGCGTTCCACTCTTGCCGTTTCCAGCAAGACTACGTCACTGTGGCACTTTAAAGGTAGTCGAGCCATATCCGTTGAAGGACGTAGGCTCTTTCCCTGCCGTCAGCCCAGCGCATCGCCAGACTGCCCTAGCTTATGAATTCGCTAGGCACGAACACTACGGGCATCTCAGCACCGTGCGAGCATGGACTTTCCTCTACGATGCATACACATCGCAGCGATTACCCGAACATGATTCATGTAAGCATATGCTAGTATATCCGAAACGATAAGCCAAATCAATAGAAAAGGTTGGAATATTTATTCGTAAAGTTTGTTTCCGAAAACATGTTTTTCTAAATTGGAAAGACGTTGTAAAATATCGAAGTTCGTCGTTCCTGTTTGAGATGGCTGACGTTTTTGTGCCTCCTGCAATTGGCTTTTCAATTTTGCATTTTCTTGTTGCAATTGTTCAATCATTTGATGAAATGTTTCATAGTCTTTAATGACTAAATCAAGAAAGCGATCAACTTCATCTTGATTGTATCCGCGCATACTTATTTTAAACTCTTTTTCAAGAATGTCTTTTGCTGTTAAGTTGATGCGGTCCGACAGCACGTTTGCTCACCTCAATTATCCATGTCTACACCTATTCTTTCAAAAAAAGCAGTCGTTGTCAATTTTTCATTTTCACAAACTTCGTCTTTTTTTCGACAAAAAACCGAAGGCGAATTGCCTTCGGTTAAAATGGACGTGGAAACGGACCAGGTCCTGGACAAACAACATGTTGATGGGATACATCGTTTACAACAGATTGCGTATGCGGAAAATAATGTTGATGTTGAAATACATGATGGTTCACATACGTCGTATGTGACGGATGAATGTGCGGCACAATCGTTGTTTGCATTTGATGTTGTGTACAACATTTTGTTGGGTGAACGATTGGCGGCATCATATTTGGACGACAATGCATATTTCATACCCCTTTCGTATTAAAGTTTGTTACACTTCTAGCGTATGTGCAAAGGGGTATACATGTACTAATGGAAATACCTATTTTACATGAACGTATAAATGTTATGTTTCATATTCGCAAAAATGATAACTGTAGCTCCTACTAGCACAAAAAATAAATATAAAATTTTTTTACTCATCGCTTCTCTCTCCGCTATTCTTATTGTTCACAAATAAACATTTTACTTCGTTCTTCTTTGTTCGACAAGTAGGGAAAACTTTGTCATTTTTTGCGCTTCCCTCGGAAATAACATAAAAATTTTCCTTCTTCTTTTTGCCGTACATGATATAACATTTTAGGGGATTTTTATGAAAACTGGAGGGGAAACGATGTCAAAATGTCCATTTCACACTCTTTTTAATGAACGTGGAGCCATTCAGCTGTTCCGCAAAAAACATCAAAAAGAAAATGAAGATATGAATGTTCGTCCTTCTACATCTTCACACGTTGCAACGTATTATCGACAACTCCTTTCAAGCGATCGTAAACAGCAAGTTTCTTTCGTTGGATTAACAGAGGAAGATGTACAACGACTTGCTTCGATTCGCCCGCTTTTTACAAAACATGTCGAACGAATCGTCAATGCGTTTTACGATCAAGTTGGGCAAATGCCTCATTTAAGACGCATTATTGATAATCATTCAACGATTGATCGCTTAAAACAAACGTTGCGCGCGTATTTAATGGATATGGTATCGGGTGAAATTGGTGAGCAATATATTATTCGTCGCAAAGTGATCGGCAATGTTCATAACCGAATCGGTTTGTTTCCAGAATGGTACTTAGGTGCTTACACAATCATTCAAAACGAAGTGCTTCGTATATTGATGGAAGAATTACCTCCAATAGAAGCGACAAACATATATTGTTCGTTTGCTAAGCTTTGTTCTTTCGATATGCAAATCGCAATCGAAACGTATATTGAGTCGTATACATCGTCCATGATGAAGTTAAACGAAATTGCAGAGTTGCAGCATCGTTTAACAGAATCATCGACAACGCTTGCTTCAAGCGCAGAAGAAACGACTGCTTCTATTTTTGAAGTACAAAAAAATGTGCAAGGAATGTTGGACGAAGTAGCAAGCATTCAACGCCAATCCGTTCAAATGAGCGAACGCGTCGAAAAAGGAAAAGAAGATGTAAAACAAACGTTAACGAAATTAGATAGTGTCGCTACATTAATTGAAGGAACAAAGTCGCTTACAAACGAACTGACAGATAGCTCGCGAAAAATCGGAGAAATCGTCAATGCGATTCGCAGCATTTCCAATCAAACGAACATTTTATCGTTAAATGCCAACATTGAAGCGGCGCGTGCGGGTGAACACGGAAAAGGATTTGCGGTCGTTGCGAATGAGGTGCGAAAGCTTGCAACGCAGACGGAACAATCGCTTGACTACATTCAAAATCACATTGATATTGTGCAACAAACGATTCGTAAATTTGAGCAGGCGTTTCAACAAATTGTCGAGGAAACGCGAGCATTCCGACAAGCAAACGAAAGCATTATTCACATCTTTGACCAATCTGTTACTGATGTAAAGTCAACAAGTAAAAAAATTGACCAATTTACTTCAGTCATCGAACAGTTTCACCAAATGTTTGATGAAATTTCATCTGCTGCCTCACAAATTGCTGAAATGGCCGAACAGTTAAACGATTTAAATCAGGAGTTAACGGAAAAGTTTAATTCGTAATTGTTAAACGGAGGAAGATGACGATGAAACACCCACGGCTGAAATACGAGCAACGAACGTTTGCTCATATCGATGAAATGGCAGAAACGTTGCTTCATGAAGCAAATGAGCAACTCATTCGCATCGATATGGGACTTCTCCCAAACGATGTACCGTCACGCAACTATGCGAAGTTTCGTCTCATGCATTTGCAACGTTCGTTCGGAGAGAGCATCCCGCTCCCGTTTCGTTCAACATACAACTCTTTATGGAGTCAATTGTATCGTCTCGAGCATCAAGGTGATTATAAACATCCTTATATACAACAACTTTTGATTCAGTTAAAAAACAATGATTCAAGCTCAGCTAAATGAAACAAATTATAGCACAATGATTTCGGCGATGCTCGAGCAAATACATGATCGTATTCAACTAGATGAAATAAAAAAATACACGATTCAATTAATATTATGGGAGCTTGTCTCAAACGTCATTCGACACTCTACAAAAAAATATGCTACTGTGCACATCAGCTGGTCAGATGAAGCAATCGTCATTGAAGTCATAGATGGAGGCGACGGCTTTCAATGGGAGGAAAAACTCAACGCCCCTCCTCCCGACTTAGCTAGTCAAGGAGGGCGAGGACTTTTTCTCGTTCAACAGCTTGCTTCACAATTTTCATTTGACGAAAAAGGAAAACATGCCATTGTTGTTGTCGCGCGAAATAAAGGGGGAGAAATATGATCGACATTGTTACATATGATGATAAAATCGTTGTCTCTTTTCAGCAAGATATTAATTTTGAAACGTCACGTGTCATGGAAGAAACCATTCAATCGCAACCGTGGGACACATCTCATTTACAAATCGATTTATCAGCTGTTCGGTTCATTGATAGCTCAGGCGTTCGATTACTTATTAGCTGGTTGTATCCTTTAAAAGATCGCATGCGTATTGAAATGACAGGCGTTTCAGCACCTATTAAACATATATTATCGATTTGTCAATTGGATCAATTTGTAGACATTAAATAAAGGGGCCGAAATAGAGCCCCTTTTTTGCTATTTTACATGAATAGAGACGAATGTAATATCGTCATTTCCTTTATCATATTGCGTTTTTTCATTTATGTTCTTTACCATCTCATCAAACGTATGAGACATTTGCATCACGTCGGCAAGTTGTTTTTCGCATTCTTCACCTAATACTTCGATTAATCCATCTGTGTAAAGAATGAGATATACATCGTCTTGAAAAGAAATCATTCCTTTTTTGTAAGGGGCGTTTGCTACAATACCGATTGGAATGCCTCCTTCTTTTAGAAGCATTATTTTTCGATTCGTCATCAAGATCGCTGGGGGATGACCTGCGTTTACATACTCGATGACTTTCTTTTTTACATCAATTGTTCCGTAAAAAGCGGTAAAGTAATATTTCGTTTCCTTTCCGAATAATTGGAAAGCATGTCGATTTAATTCTTGCACAACAAGAAGCGGATCTGTCACTTTTGTCATTAACCCATGTAATAACGAACGAATCGACATCGCAACAAGCGCCGATGCGACGCCATGCCCCATGACATCAATAACAATAAAAGCGTACATATGCGGACGAACTTGTTGCCAAAAATATAAGTCGCCAGATAGTTGCGTTGAAGGAATATACGTTCCAATCAAATGGATATGTTCATTATTCAGCGGTTCAGAAAGTAAACCTTCTTGAACGAGCCGAGCTAAGTGCAAATCTTCATTCATCTTTTTTTGCATCGTCCACATATGCCGATAACTTTCCATATATGCTTCATTTGTTCGTTTTAGTTGGTCCATCGTTTCTTTTTGGCGATAAGCCAATTGAACACGTGCAACGAGTTCGACCATTGTAAACGGCTTGCGAATGTAATCAAACGCCCCCGCCGCAAACGCTTCCTCTAATTTCTGTTCATCATCGTAACCGGTGACCATTAATACGGGAATATGTTGTAATTGCTCGTGTTGCTTGAATCGTCGGCACCACTCAATCCCATCCATTCCTGGCATACAAATGTCCATTAAAATGACATCGACTTGTTGAGATAAAATATAGGCATATGCCTTATCCGCATCTTCAAATAAATGAATAGAAATGCCTTCGATATGTTCAAGCATCGCTTCCATCATTTCTAATGTCGGCATATAGTCATCAATAATTACTACTTTCATCTTCGGCCGCCCTTTTCGTTATATTGTTGTATATTTCATTTATACACGTTGCAAACCCGAAAAAGATAGCTTAAAGATGAAAGTTTTGCAAATTTTTTATTTTCCGCTAAAATGCGGACGTCGCTTCTCTAAAAAGGCGCGAATCCCTTCTTCGTGGTCTTTTGTTTTGCGCATTTCCGCTTGATACGCTGTCTCCATTTGCAACGTGTTCAACAACTGTTGTTCGCTTAAACGAGCATATAACTGCTTCGTCGCAATCATCGCACGAATCGGTTTTGCTAGCCATTCATTCACTTTGTGCTGAATCGCTTGTTCATCACCGATTTCATCAACGAGTCCCACTTCATATGCCTCTTGTGCACTCATTATTTTTCCTTCCCATATGATTTGTTTTGATTTGACATCTCCAATTTTTCGATTTAAAAAGAAATGTCCCCCACCATCTGGAACTAAACCAATGCCAATGAAATTCATTGCAACGCGCGCTTGTTTATTTGCGATTACATGATCGCAAGCAAGGGCTAAACTAAATCCTAATCCTGCAGCAGCACCATGTATGTAGCTAATCGTTAGTTTCGGCAATTGATGCAATGTCATCGCTATTTGTTTAATCGTTTCCATCACTTCAATGAATGAATGTTCATTCGTTGATTGCAACATCGTCTTAATGTCGCCCCCTGCGCTAAATCCTTTGCCGCGACCACGAATGATGACGATATCCGCTTCACTTGCTTCAACTTCTTTTAACGCTTGTAACAACTCTGTTAACATTTGTTCATGTAAAGCATTTAGCGCATTCGGACGATTCAATTCAATGGTTGCGACGCGATTTTCGTATGATAGTACGATATGTTCCATCTTCTCCATCCCCTCTTTCGTTTGTTCGCTATTTTCTTTCGACATATATGAATAAAATCCTGCACAGAACAAAACAAAAAGACGACATCATCTGTCGCCTTTTTGTTTTGCACGCATGACAATCTCATATAGTCGTTTTGTTTGTTCGTAAATATGTTCAGCACGGCAAATGGCCGAAATGACAGCAATTCCGTCTGCACCCGCTTCGATCACTTGTTTGGCTGTTTGTTCTGTAATTCCACCGATCGCAACGAGTGGAACACGTTTTTCATGGGCACGAATATGTTCAATCATCGTCAGTCCACATGCTTGCTTTGCATCTTCTTTTGAAACAGTTGGGAAAATCGGGCCTAATCCAACATAATCGGCGCAAGCAGCAAGCGCTTTTTTTACTTCATTTAAGTTGTGAACAGATACGCCTAAATATTTATCTCCTATGCGATCGCGAACGCGTTCAGCTACTTCGTCTTCTTGACCGACATGAACGCCATCTGCCTGTAAAGCGAGGGCCAAATCGACATCGTCATTCACGATAAAAGGAATATTATACATTCGGCATCGTTCAAGTAATTTCTCGGCTAAGCGGTATTTTTCAATCCCCGTAAGCGCCCCCTTTCCTTTTTCGCGAAACTGAAACATTGTAATACCGCCTTTAATTGCTTCATCAAGCACAGCGAGCGGATCTTTCGTACAATCGATACTCCCCATAACGAAATACAACGATAGCTTCTGCTTCATCATTTATTCCCCTTGAATACGCGCGTATTGATCAACTTCTTCTGCACTCGTTTCATGTAAAGCATTTAAAAAAGAAAGTTGAAAAGAACCAGGTGCTTTTGCTTGTTTGGCTGCTTTTTCAGCCGCCACACCGTAATAAGCGAGGGCAGCAACTGATGACATCATCATATCGTCTCCTATACCCGCAAATGCACCTAATACCGAACTTAACAAACAACCTGTCCCTGTTACTTTCGTTAACATCGCATCACCATTTGAGACGATTACAATACGTTCTCCATCGGTTACTACATCATCTTTCCCTGTGACAACAACTACAGAACGAAACATGAGTGCTGCTTTTTTCGCTACATCCACGAGGTCACCTTGAACGTCTCCTGCATCGACTCCTTTTGTACGTACTTGTTCACCCGCAATGCTCGCAATTTCCGATGCGTTCCCACGTAAAATCGAAATGTTTACTTCACGTAATATACGTCTGGCTGTTTCGGTGCGGTACGCTGTCGCACCAGCTCCAACAGGATCGAAAATGACAGGAATGTTTGCCTCATTTGCTGCTTTTCCGGCAATTAACATCGCCTCTACGTCTGTTTCGTTTAGCGTGCCAATGTTTAACACTAAAGCACGAGCTAACCGAACCATATCCGCTACTTCTTCTTTTGCATACGCCATAACAGAAGATGCGCCTACAGCAAGCAAACCATTCGCAACAAAATTGGTCACCACAACATTTGTCATATTATGTACGAGTGGTGACTCCTTCCTAACACGCGTTAACCATTGTCCTACATTCATCATTCATTCCCCCTAAAAAAAATAAAAACTAGTCGGACAGAGTCGACTAGTTTGCGTACTGAAAACATAGCCTACTTCCCTCCGCTGGTACAAACCAGATCAGGTTCAAAGGGTTGGAAAACTGATTGCGCGTTTTCCTCTCAGCCATCGCCATCCGGCACCCCTAGTAGTTTGATTGATTCAATTTTCTTTCATTTTAATACATTTTTTCTCTTGATTCAATATGGATTATTGTCAAATTCCGTTCACATTTTTGTATGAAAGTGTGATATGTATCACTTACGACGTACATATTTTCTCCTATTGTTAAAGTGTCAATAAGAAAAGGAGGGGTCATAATGTTTTGTCATCAATGTGAACAAACACCAACAGGGGGATGTACTGTTGTTGGAGTTTGCGGGAAAGATGAAACAATTGCAAGTTTGCAAGATACGATCGTATTTGCATTAAAAGGAATTGCAGCATATCGCACGCATGCCCATCAACTTGGGTATACCGATCCGTTCGTTGATACAACGACACATGAAGCGTTATATATGACGTTAACAAACTCTAACTTTAACGTACAAGAACATATAGACATGGCGATGAAAGTCGGAAGAGCAGCCATTCGCGTAATGGAACTACTCGATCGAGCACATACAGAACGACTTGGCATTCCTCAACCTGTTCGTGTAACGCAAAATAGAATTGAAGGAAAATGTATTCTCGTTACAGGACATAACTTATTTGCCCTTGAACAACTATTAAAACAAACAGAAGGAAAAGGAATTAACATTTACACACATTCCGAAATGCTTCCAGCACATGGTTACCCACAATTAAAAAAATATAAACATCTGAAAGGAAATGTCGGAAAAGCATGGTACGATCAACGTCGCCTATTTGAAAAATTCCCTGGTGCTATTTTAGCGACAACAAACTGTGTCATGCCGATAAAAGGTTCATATGCTGATCGCATGTTTTCATATGATGTAGCCGGATTAGAACATGTGCAAAAAATCGAAAACGATGATTTCACGCCGTTAATTGAGAAAGCGCTACAACTTCCAGAAGCAAACATTGAATCGGATGAAACGTTAGTGACTGGTTTCCATCACGAAACTGTAATTCAAATTGCACCAGAAATTATTCAAGCTGTAAAAGAAGGAAAAATTGAACGCTTTTTCGTTATCGCAGGTTGCGACGCTCCTGGAAAAGGCGGTGAATATTATCGCACGTTAGCTACATCGTTACCGAAAAACACTGTCATTTTAACGACATCCTGTGGGAAATTCCGCTTTAACGATGTCGACTACGGGGTTGTTCCTGGCACGAACATTCCACGATATATTGATTTAGGGCAATGCAACAACTCGATTTCGACTGTCAAAATTGCAATGGCGCTTGCGGAAGCATTCGGCTGTGAGGTCAATGAGTTACCGGTCAGCATCGTTCTTTCATGGTTTGAACAAAAAGCAGTTGCAATCTTACTCGGATTGTTTAGTTTAGGCATTCAAGACATTCGAATTGGACCGAAAGCACCGCACTTTATTTCTGAAAGTGTGTTACGCGTCCTACAAGACATGTTCGGTCTCAAACTTATCGGCGATGTAGAAGAAGATATGCAAGCGATGCTCGCACATTAAAAGGGCTGTTTCATCCAGCCCTTTTCACATTTACGAAGCTTTATTTAACCATACACTCATATTAAATCCTTCTTCTGTCACGTATCCATCGACACTCCATATTCGTTTTTTTGCTTTTTTTGCTTTTTCTTGTGCTTTATACAATTTTTTTGCATATTTTGTGTCCGGTTCAAATACGTAAGCAACACGCGCAAACCCTTCTTGTACAATTTTTTCTTGGTATAAAGTTCCATCCTCTAACCATATGTACGCAAGCAATCGACCATAACGATCGTACGGTTGTTCTTTTGCGCTTAGTTCAACTGTCACTTTTTTGTGAAGCAAAACGTCTTTAGCGAATTGTTTTGCCTCTTCGCCATACGCCTGTTTTTCGCGATACGTTTCGGGGGTATCGATATTTAGTAGACGAACCGTTACGATTTCGCCATCTTTTTTTATTTTTACTGTATCCCCATCAACAACATATTCTACTGTCGTAACAAATGTTTTCTCTTTATTTTGCGATGTACAACCGACAATAAAGACAATTGCCGTAAAAAACATAATCCATTTTCTCATAAATGTGTCAGCCCACTTTCAAGATGTGAAATGTCTGATTCACATTCCATATCCCACTTTTCCCCGTCAAACGATACGATCGTCACACTCGTACCGTATACACGGCTATTTTTCCACAACTCCGCAAGCGTTTGTTGTTTCCAATATACAAGAAGCGTGCGAATCACCATACCATGTGTAACGACAAGAATATGACCTTCTGAATGATTTTTAGCTATATGTTGGATCGTAGCAACAGCTCGACGTTGAACATCAAAAAACGTCTCGCCAATAATCGGCTTGTATGCATCTGGATCATGATAAAAATGATAATGATTTTGCTCGTCGGATTGCGCAATTTCTGCAATCGTTTTCCCTTCCCAATCACCTAAGTAAATCTCACGTAGCCGTTCATCAAAATATATTGGCACATGACGTTGCCCTAAAACAATTTGTGCTGTTTCTTTCGTACGATCACTTGGACTACAATACGCAGCAGTAAACGGGACTGTACGAAACCGATCGTGTAAAAGTGCTGCCTGTTTTTTTCCCTTTTCAGTTAAAGGCGAGTCTTTCCATCCTTGCATGCGTTGTTGTGCATTCCACTCTGTTTCAGCATGACGAATGACGTATAATTTTAACACTTTACCTCCCCCTTCGAATGAAAAAAGCAAGCAATATTTGCTTACTTTTTCAGTATGACATATGTTGTGAAATTTGTGCAAAAAATATAGACTCTAACGATTTTCCATCTTGACAAAGCGCGGAAACCGAATCGTATATAAGCATTTGTCCTTGATGAATAAATACGACAGTATCTGCAATTTCCTCAACTATTGACAGCATATGTGTCGAAAAAATAATAGCTTTTCCCTTTTCCTTTTCCAAACGAATAAGTCGTTTAAATTCCCATACCCAATACGGATCTAAACCGTTTGTTGGTTCATCTAAAATAAGCAATGGGGCATCCGCTAAGAGCGCTTGCGCAAAAGCGAGCCGCTGTTGCATGCCTTTTGAATACATCCTTACTTGCTTATGTTGATCATTCGTCAGTCCGACAACATCTAAACATTGTTTCACCCGCTCGTCTGTTGCTCCTTGCCATTGTCCAAATAAAGATAACACTTCATAACCTGTTAAAAGCGGGGGAAATTGAAGATGATCCGGCATAAATGAAAACCATTGCTTGTCGTTGTTTTGAATTGGTTGTTCGTTTACATATATGTCTCCTTTCGTCGGTGGGAGCCGTCCGATTAGCATTTTAATAATCGTGCTTTTTCCTGCACCGTTACCGCCACATAACGCTAAACATTGTCCTTCTTGAACAGAAAAAGAAATGTTTTCTACTTTATTTTGTTCGTTATATATTTTCGTCAATTGTCCCACTTCAAGCATAACGTTTCCCTCGTTTCATCCATACGTTTACTAAACACAACGGCACAATGGTCCATATGCATGCGATTGCAATAAATGTAAGCTGTCCACTTGCACTCTCTGCCCATTTTGACCATTCATATAATTGCGGACCAAATAGTGCGCTACTTTTCAGAGCAGCCACGGTCCAAACACGCACGAGTTCAACCGGATTCAATATGATAGATAAGGCAAATAAAAAAATGGTCCATTGCTTTGGAACAACTGATAATAAAAACAATACGATAAATTCATAAAATAAAACGGAAAACGCCCAAATAAATAAACTAATGCCGAGGGCTTGTAAACGATTAGAGGCAACAAGTCCAACGAATAAAGCAATCGCTAAAAAAATACTTGTTAATATAATGGTTAATACAAATGAGAGAAAAACAAACGTCGACCACGTCCCTCCTGTTGCAAAAAGGGCGATACTTGCACTTCCATACCCGAGCGCAACAACTGTCCATAATGATATGCAGCTCCCCACATATAACCCAAGCGTTAAAGAGTAAGTGGAAACCGGATATGTTAATATAAGCGATAATCGACCATCTTCTTTTTCCCCCGCA
Source organism: Anoxybacillus kestanbolensis (assembly GCF_001996285.1). Classification (NCBI taxonomy): domain Bacteria; kingdom Bacillati; phylum Bacillota; class Bacilli; order Caryophanales; family Anoxybacillaceae; genus Anoxybacillus; species Anoxybacillus kestanbolensis. The sequence continues at coordinate 250,514 of NZ_MQAD01000005.1, forward strand.
ATAAACAAACTACCTGCTAATAAAGCAACGAGTGGGACAAGCAAAAGGGACAGATTTAATAAAGCCGCGGTCGAACGTGTAAATACTCCTGATACCTCGTGTCCGCTACTTGCGATCACAGTTGATGATAAAACGGCAAACAAAACAGCAAAAGTGATAAGCCATTTGCTACGAATCATCATCATCCATTGGTACTTTATCGCTGTACTCATTGTTCAAATCCCCACCGATGTTTTTTTAATTGCTCATACGTCCATAACTCCCCATTTCCTTCTTGTTCCATGTATACTTTGGCATGTTTTTCGTTTGCAAATGAAACAACCCCATAATTCATCGGCGTCCAATAATTTGAATTGTATACAAAAACAGCGTGCTCAAGCTCAATCCACTCCCCGTTTGTTACATCGCGAACGTATTTCTTTGCAATGTCCTCGTTGCTTTTATTCATCCACTCGATCATGCACCCAATATCATCAAACTTATGCACCGTTCCATCTTTTAAAATTATCTTTGTAGCATATGGTTCTGCTGTTATACTCATATTACAAACTACACATACATCAATATCTGGATTAATTTCTTCAGGCTCGTACGTTTTCGCTCCACTACATGCGACGAGAAAACATACAAAGAAAAGGCTAGCAATTTTTTTCATATGTCATTCTCCTTCCATATCCAATCATAAGCAAGCTGCTTACAAATAAAATGCTTCCAAACAGCAACAGTTTCCACGATCTTTCGATTGTTTCGTTTTTATTGCGATCGACTTCTATAAGTGGAAAGCGGTCTTCCCCTTGCGCCTGTGCTTGCGTAAAAAATGACTCCGTTGTATCAAGAAGTGATAACGCCGGACTTTGAAAATAAAATTGCACACTTGGCCATTTCCGCAGCAGTCGACTATACATAGAACGAATGCGATGTGGGGTATCACCGACTCCATCATCATTGAAATCATAAAACTGATAAGCATCCCAATAATTCCCTTTTATTCCGTCATCAAATGTAATGGGCGCTCCTTGGATAAGTGCATCTTCCATATTTCCTAAAAATTTATTTTTCACAACAATGATGTTGGGATTTTCATATAAGCTGTGCAATGCACGATAGTTACCGATAAATTCATTATCTTTTACATGACAATGACGTGCGTTTTGTAACGATAAAGCTGTGCTATTATAACGGAAGGTGTTGTTGTGCATCACTACATGTTCACTATCGTAAATGAGCGCTCCGTATCCACGATAATCTAATTGTTTAGCAATCGTATTATATCCAATCGTAAACTGCTTGGACATCATCATCATCATTCCATTAATATTTTCTGCGAGCACATTTTCTTTTGCCATCCCGTCTTCAGCATACATGAAATGAATGGCATAGCGTGCATTCGTTACTTCGTTTTTTTCGATCATTGTATGTTTAGCCCAATCTAAATAAATGCCATCTTGCACACGTGAAATATGATTTTCTCGCACAACAACCCCGCTTGTCTTCAATAGGTGAATACCGTTTCCTCGTTGAGCGAAATGAATATCTCGTCCACGAATGACATTGTTTAAAAGGTTGATATTTGTTCCTTTTTCTACATAAACACCGTAATGTACATGTTCTATACGTACGTGTTTTAACGTAACATGTGAACTTTTTTGAATGAGCACACCAGCTCCTTTTCCATATGCGCTGTTGCGAATCGTTAATCCTTCGACATGAACGCGAGGAGCACGAATTGTCACAACATATTCGCTTCCTTCCCCATCAACTACCGCTCCGGGTTCAGCAATGAGATGAATCGGCTTATGAATGATGATCGGACCTTTGTATATCCCTTTTTTCACGATTAACACGTCGCCAGCATGTGCTTCATCAATAGCTTGTTGCAGTTGTTTATGTGCTTCAATCTTTTCTCCATATACCGTTTTTGTAAACAAAAGTGTAACGATCGGTATGAGCAAAAAAAATAAGCTACGCATGTCCACTCCGTCCTCATGTTTGTCATTTATATATCCACATTAATGTAAATTTGTGAAGAAAAAAGAAAATATATGTGAACAAAACGTGAAAAGAGACGCTAATGTAGCGCCTCTTTCGATTGATTATGTTGTTCAAGCCATTGAAGTAACTTTTCTGCTTCTAACGATTGACTAAAGTAAAACCCTTGGGCAAAATCACAATCCATCTTCTGTAATAAAGAGACTTGATCGTCGCGTTCTACCCCTTCAGCGAGCACTTGTAAATCTAAACTTTTAGCGAGATGAATAATTGTATCGACGATCGTTGCATCTTTCGAATTGTCGGTAATATCGCGAATAAATGAACGATCGATTTTTAATAACGAAACAGGCAAATTGCGAATATAAGCAAGCGATGAAAAGCCGGTACCAAAATCGTCAATCGCAACTTGAATGCCGATCTGTTTTAACTCTGTTAAAATATGTTTTCCTGTTTCGATGTTTTCCATTAATCCGCTTTCCGTTATTTCTAAAATTAAATAGTTAGGTGGAAACTGTGTTTCTTGCAAAATATTTTTCACATGCATCACAAATTCTTTTCGATTGAGTAAAAATGGTGATAAGTTTACTGCGAGCTTTAATGTCGGAAAATGAGTTTTCCATTGTTTTACTTGTTGGCACGCTTCTTTTAACACCCATGTTGTAATTTCAAAAATGAAGCCGTTTTTCTCAGCAATTGGGATAAACTCCAATGGCGAGATCACTCCGAGCGTCGGGTGTGTCCAACGCATGAGCGCCTCGACCCCCATAATTGATTTATTATCTAACGACACTTTCGGTTGATAACATAAATAAAACTGATTGTTCAATAACGCAAGCGGTAATTCTTGTTCAATCATCGTTTTTCGATTTTGTTGAGGGTGATAAAAGTGATACCCTTTCCCACGTTCCTTCGCATAGCAAAGCGCTTGGTCGGCTTGTTTCAGCAACGTGTCTAAATCCGTACCATCTTGCGGAGAGAACGTCACCCCAATAGAAAGACCTGATTGGATGAGATGCTCTTTATATCGAAATGGCTCTACAAACGATTGAAGCAAATGGTCCATGCGCGCAACCATCGTCTCTTTGTTGACATCATGTAACACAATGACAAACTCATCGCCACCGATACGAGCAAAAAAGTCTTCTTGTTGCAAATGTTGCTGAATGCGACGAACCGCCTCTTGTAAAAAAAAGTCCCCTGCTTGATATGAAAAACGATCGTTAATCCACTTAATTTTGTCAAAATCAATGTAGCATAATGCAAATGGACGCATTTTTTGAATCATGTGTTGCACATACGTTTCAAAATAAAAGCGGTTTGGAATATTAGTTAGCGAATCGAAATGTTTTAATTTGATCAGTTCTTCCTCACAACATTTCCATTTTGTAATATCTTTTGCCACAACAATCACGTGTTCTATCTCATTTTTTTCATTTAGTAACGGCTGAGCATGCATATCAATCCATATGAAATGCCCTTTGTGTGTTCGCCAACGACATTCAACAGTTGTTTCTTTCTCTTTTGTCGCGTAAATCGTATGTAATTTTTCCATCAAAAGCGGGATGTCATCATGATGAACGAAAGAAAACAACTCATGGTTACACACTTCTTCTGCGCATTTTAGCACGTGTTGAGCGCTTGGTGAAACGTATGTAATTTCACCTTCTGATGATAAAATAAATGTAAATTCAGACGCCATTGAAGCCATAGAAGAAGTGAGACGCATATCAATAAACGGTGCGTCACGATACGTCACAACGATGGCTTGTAGCATACCTGTTTTGTTACATAGAGCGGTGGCTTGAACATATATATTTTTACGCTCATCTTCCTTCAAAATATCATACGAAACGATGCGACCATGTTGTGCATCATGAATCAACTTTTTTAACAGCTCTCGATTCACACGAAGATGATAAAAATGGCGAAGAAAATGTTCATCCGCTCCTAAAATTTTTCCGTTCGGGTCCATAACAGCGATTGCTTGCATCATTTTATTCAACCTCTTTGTTGTTAAAGTTCTATCTTCATTTTCACTAAAAACGGTGAAAAAATCAACAACGTTTCTAATATTTCTGAATAATATACTTTTTTTAGAAAAGCGCACAACTTTAAATCGTGCGCTTTTCCCATAAAATGAATAAGCTCAGTATGCTAACAAAAATCGTTGCCCCCATATCCGATAAAATGGCGATCCATAATGTTAACCAACCTGGAATGGTTAATAGTAGCGCCGTTGCCTTTAACGAAAGGGCGATTGCGATATTTAAACGAATGGTGCGATTTACACGCCGGGCAATAACAATCGCCTCTGGCAATTTCTCGAGATGATCTTGCATAAGCACGACATCAGCAGTTTCAATGGCGCTATCTGTTCCTTTCCCCATCGCGATCCCAACGTGAGCATGAGCAAGGGCAGGGGCGTCATTCATTCCATCTCCTACCATTGCCACTATATCTGTTTTCATTAACTCCTTTATTTTTTCTACTTTTTGTTCCGGAAGAAGTTTTGCGAATGTATGTGTCACTCCAACTTGTTTAGCAACTTGTTTAGCTGTTTTTTCGTGATCTCCTGTTAACATGACCGTGCGCCGAATACCAATACGGTGTAGTTGCTGAATGATCTTTTTACTCTCTTCACGTATTTCATCAGCGATACCAAATAAACCAAGTATACGTTGTTCATCTGCGACAAAAACAATCGTACGCCCTTCACATTTTAACTTTTCTGCATCTTGTTGAATTTGTTCGGTAAACAATTGGTGATCAAACATTCTTTCGTTTCCGATACGATACCATATCCCATCGACTTTTCCCTCCATACCGCTTCCTGTTCGTGTTTCGACTTGTTCTGGTTGTTTGTATGCAATATGATGTTGCTTTGCTTTTTGGACAATGGCCTGTGCAAGCGGATGGGAAGATACACTTTCTAAAGACGCAGCAATATAAAGCAGTTCATTTTCATCGCTATATGCAATCACATTTGTTACGTGTGGCTTTCCTTTTGTTATTGTTCCTGTTTTATCAAAAGCAATCGTACGTACGCGTCCAAGTGTTTCTAAATGAACGCCACCTTTCACTAACACGCCGTTCTTCGCGTTGCGCGTCATACCCGCTAGCAAAGCAATCGGGGAAGATAAAATAAGGGCGCAAGGACATCCGACAATTAATACAGCTAACCCTTGATATAACGAATCATGCCAAGACGCTTCAAACCATAACGGTGGAACGAGTATGACGAATAACGAAACAACCATAATAAAGGGAGTATAATATTTTGCAAAACGATGAATAAACAATTCAAGTGGTGTTTTTGTTTCTTGCGCTTCTTGTACAAGATGTAAAATTTTCGCCAAAGAGCTGTCTTTATATTGTTTTGTAATTTGAACGTGTAACACCCCTTCATTATTTACACTTCCGCCGTACACGTTCATTCCTAATTCTTTTTCGATCGGCATAGCTTCGCCTGTAATCGCTGCTTCATTCACAGAGCTTTTCCCCTCAATAACGACACCGTCTGAGGGAATTTTTTCACCAGGGCGAACAACCACCACATCGCCAACTTGTAGCGAATCAATGGAAACGACACGCATGTTTCCGTTCGATATAAGAAGTGCTTCTTTTGGCGCTTGTTTCAGCAGCATATCAAGCGAGCGACGCGCTCGTTCCATCCCTAGTCCTTCTAAATATTCGTTAATACCAAATAAAATAGCAACGACAGCCGCTTCCTTCCACTCACCGATTCCAAATGCGCCGATTAAAGCAATCGTCATTAACGTATCCATATTAAAACGAAAACGAATGATATTTTTTAATCCTTTAACGAATGTTTTATATCCGCTCAGTGCTATCGCAGTCATATAAATAACAATGCTCGCACCATCTATGTCCAAATGCTCAAGCACAAGCGCCATCAAAAAAAGAACAAGAGAGGCACCTACGAGATAGAGGAGCGGATTTCGTTTTTTTTGCGTCTGTTCATCGTCTGCTATATATGCCCCATCTGTCGCTAAAATCGTCCGTACTTTTTCTAAATCGATGCGTTCATGTACGCGTAATTTTCCGCTATTATAGTTCAACGTTGCTCCGTCACCATATGGAAGTGACTGAATTTGTTCTTCTAATGCCCGCGCACAATTAGCGCATGTTAATCCTTTGATTTCATACTCTTTCATTTGATTCCCTCCTAATGATCGCGCGCATGGCGAATCGTTTGTTCAAGAATGTGCAAAACATGTTCATCATCATGCGAATAATATAGTGTCGTTCCTTCCCTCCGATATTTAACGAGACGTAAGTTTTTCAAAAATCGAAGTTGGTGGGATACAGTCGATTGTAAAAGTGACAACCGATTCGCAATTTCAGTTACTGAAAACTCGCCAGATGAAAGTAAATGTAAAATACGAATACGTGTCGGGTCACTTAACGCTTTAAATGTTTGTGATACGATGAAAAGCGTTTCTTCATCTAACTGCTCATATTGATGTTCCATACGATTCCCTCTCTTTCAATATATGAATATATGTTCATATAAGTTAATCAAATTGTATAATTTTTCGCAAAAAAAGTCAACGCTCGTTTACGAACATTGACTAAGTAATGTATATAAGTCGTGCAACGTATCAATTTGTAACTGTTGCAACTCTATAAACACTCGCTTCCACATTTCAAATAAACTCATGACATCTCCTTTTGCTGTATGACGATCAATCGGAGTTAGATGATAAAATGAAAGAGCATCATCAAGCGTCGGAAATGAGTCGTGATATATACATTCCATAATTTTTCTCATTTCTATTGTTGTTTGTTGTAAAACTGTACGATAATTTCGTGATAAAAATTCATTTAAAAACGCCACATCATGCTGAATATGATAACCGAGTAAAATGCCATGGTTCAAAAAAGAAAGAATATGATGAATTTCCTCCTCTAATAACGGAGCGCATGCAACATCGTCGTTTGTTATCCCTGTAAGCACCTCAACATGTTCGGGAATGCGACGTTTTGGTCGGAAGTTGGAACAATATAAATCAAGTGGGTCACCGTTTTTTGTTTTTAAGGCTGCAAGTGAAAAAATTTCATCTCCCCTTTGTGGAGAAAAACCTGTTGTCTCTGTATCTAATAAAATAAACGTCACGTCAGAAAGCGGCGTTTCGAGCGAATACGTATGCTTCTTTGCTTCTTTCATTATTTTTCGAATCCACGCCTCTTGTTGAAAAGCTGGACCGACCGCTGTTGCTTGATCGTATCGAAGACCAAGCGATAGTATGCGACTGATCCATTGAAACGGTCGCTCCATCAATCACACCCACTTCCTTGCATCACGTTGTACTCGTTTGGCCACTGCTAGCGCTCTTTTTAGTCGCTTTTTTTCTTCTTTCGATAAATGATGAATGACTAAATTAGTCCCTTCTAACGAACAACGTAAACGGAAATATAAAAACGTCTCAAGTGCCTCTTTTATGCGTTCAAATTGCTGTTGTGAACAACCATTTTCATCATACCAACACGTTAATCGCTCAAATGTTGAATGTACATCAATAAATTGTTTTTGAACAGCAACCCATTTTAACATATAATTGAGCTGAACATATCCCCCTTGCTTTATATCAACCATGCCGCTTTTCTCCCCCCAACGTTCGACGTACACCCGTCCAAAAGGTCCAATCGGCACAAAAGGAATACGAACGCTATCAATCATTCGACTACGTAAAGAAAAAGTCGCCGCAATCTTTTTATACAATGTCGTTTTCAGCTGATTAGCAAGTGCATACTCACCGTAAATCGGACGCATATCAGCTAACATAGATAAATAACGAATATCATCTATATGTTCGTTTGCTACATATTTGTCAATTTGTTCATTCCAATCATCTGCTTCTTTTAGCCATCTTCTATTTGTTGCCATAACATACCCACTACAATATGGATACCCTATTTCATTCAAAAAAAGAACACCAATGCGCGCATACTCACGCATATATACGTAACATTCTTCTTTTTCATTGCAAAAGCATGAAAAAATTACTCCGTTATCTTGATCTGTCCAAATGGTCGGCTCCTTCCGTCCGCTGCTCCCCATCACAAACCAACAGAAAGACGAGGGCTTTTTGCCAATTCCTTTTCGATCAACCTCCCGTTCAGCTAACGACAGCGCCTGTTTCATAAATGCATCGTGGCACATACAAAGCATATCGTATACTTCAAATATACAGGAAAAAGAAATTGAAAAAGAGGAGAGGAGAAAAGCAACTTCATCGTGAAGTTGCTTCAATTCTGACATATTGTTGCATTGTTCCGCTCGAACGATGATTGCTTCAAAATTATTCATGACATCACCATCTTCATGACGAACGAGATGAAACGACTGTTGTCGTTTGTTTATAAGCTGAATCTAATTGTTCTGGATACCCATATGAACCATGCTCACTAATATCAAGTCCAGAAATTTCTTGTTCAGGCGTCACTCGTAAGCCGATCGTCTTTTTTAAAGTATATAAAACAATAAATGAGACAATCGCCACGTACAACGCTGCACCTAAAACGCCGACTGTTTGAACGATAAGTTGATCAGTTCCTCCACCATAAAACAATCCCGGTTTTCCAATTCCTGTGATCTCTACTAAACGTGGTGAAGCAAAAAAGCCCGTTGAAATCGTACCAATAATACCGGCGATACCATGAACTGAAAACGCGTAAATCGGATCGTCAATGCCTTTTCGCTCAAAATATACAGACGTCCAAAATGTAAACGAGCCCGCAACGGCACCAATGACTGCAGCTGCCCATGGCTCAACAAATGCACATGCTGCTGTAATCGCAACGAGAGCTGCTAATACACCGTTGACCATGGCTGGAATATCCGCTTTTCCAACGAGCCATTTTGCCGTCAAAATGGAAGCGATCGCGCCAGCTGCTGCCGCAATATTTGTCGTTAACGCTACATAACCGAAAAATCCATCTGCAGTTCCCATTGTGCTTCCCGCATTAAACCCAAACCAACCGATCCATAATACGAAGCCACCAATGACTGTGTATACTTGATTGTGTCCCGGGATGTAATTCGGTGTCCCATCTTTATTAAACTTGCCAATGCGCGGCCCTAACAACATTGTCGCAATGAGTGCTGCAATCGCTCCCTGTAAATGGACAACCGTCGAGCCCGCGAAATCTTGCATTCCCATTTCTCCGAGCCAACCGCCTCCCCATACCCAATGACCGATGACTGGATAAATGGCGATCGTGAAAATCGTTCCAAAAATAAAGTAAACAGATAGTTTTGCTCGCTCAGCAAATCCTCCCCACGCGATCGCTAAAGATACACCAACAAAGGCAAGTTGAAATAGAAATTTCAACTCAAGTGGAACATTTGCCCACGAAAGTGAAGAAAACGTCTCTGTTCCTTCTTTTAAAAACCATCCTTCTGTGCCAATGAATCCATTCCCTTTTCCGAATGTAATTGCGAAACCTGCTGCCCAAAACGCAAGTGATGCAATCGCAAAACTTAATATTTGTTTCCCAGCGACATGACCTGCGTTTTTCATTCGTGTTGACCCAGCTTCTAACAAAGCAAATCCGACTTGCATTCCAATGACTAAAATGGCACCTAACATGACCCAAAGTGAATCAAGAGCTAAACTCAACTGTACTTCGTTCATACTCATCTCTCCTTTGTGTTATTTTTTATAACATTTATGGTTATAATATATTACACAAAGAAACAGAAATGCAACATTTTTTTGAAAATTTTTATTTACATGTTATTTTTCATAACACAAAAAAAGAGTGTCCCAAGAAATGGTGGGACACCCTACCCTATACCTATCAATAACTTCATGTATCTCCCCGGAGTCAGTTCCTTACAATTACAATTAAATTAGAAACATAGCAACAATTGTCGTGACAATCAATCCTGTAACCACCGGCACGACATTTCGTCTTGCTAATTCAAATGGACTCACGCCACAAATGGCTGCCGCCGGAATAAGCGCCCAAGGCACTAATGTTCCTCCACCAACCCAAATGGCTGCAATTTGACCAAGTGCTGTTAATGTAGCAATTCCTGTTCCGATTGCCGTTGCAAACAATTTGGCAATAGAACCAACAAGAGAAATGCCTGAAAAACCTGATCCATCCAATCCGGTAATCGCTCCTACTCCTATTAACGTAATCGCTCCTACCTCTTTGCTTAATGGAACGACACTAGATAAAGCAACACCTAAGTCATTCACAATACCATGCGACTGTTTTGGTAAAAACTCTCCTATAATTGTTTGAAATCCTGAATCTCCTAAGTAGAAGAAAGCGGCAATCGGAATGACCGGACCGAACACTTTAAACCCAAATTGAAATCCTTGAATGAACAAATCTGTAATTTGTTCTAAACTTTTCTTTTTATATGCAACGACTGATAAAAGAGATAAAATGAAAATCGCTGTTCCACCAATTAATGCCGTTGCATCTCCACCTTGCAATTGAAAATAGTACATCGCTACAACATCTAATCCAAATAAAATGGGGATGAGAAACGCAAATGTTGTTTTCATCCTTCTCGTTAATAAGTGAGACTGCACTTCGTTTTCTTCGATCGAAACGGCTTCGCTTTGTGGAATGTTACCTTTTTTTACATCTCGACGCAATAAGAAAAATGCGGTTGTCACGGTGACGATCCCCATGATAAAAACGAGAGGAATGCTTGCTGAAATGACGTCGGAAACAGGAATCCCCGCTGCGTCTGCTGTTAATTTCGGTGCTCCTTGAATAATAAAATCACCTGATAGTGCAATGCCGTGCCCGAATAAATTCATCGCCATCGCTACACCTAATGCCGGTAAGCCGACGCGAACGGCAACGGGCAACAACACCGCTCCAAGTAACGCCACCGCAGGAGATGGCCAGAAAAACCATGAGATCACCATCATTAATATCCCGATCGTCCAATAAGCTAGCGTTGGTGTCCGAATGAATTTCGCAAACGGCGCAATCATCACTTCATTCATTCCGGTAATCGTCAGTAACTTACTCATGGATACAATAATCGATATGACAAGAATAGTCGGAAGAAGTTCTGTGATCGCGTAAACAAAACTTTTAAAAATGGTGCTAATAGAGAGCGGTAAAGATCCTGTCGCTGTAATCGCTAACAAAAAAATGCCTACCATACAAGCTAAAGATGTATCTTTACGCCAAATCATTAATGCGATAATGATACAAATAAACGAGACGTAAATCCAATGTAACGCTGTTAACTCCACACCCATCGTCCTCTTCCCCTTTTCATAAACTGTAATACAGCATATGAAAAAGGGAACGATGTGTGCGAACGCCTAACCACTTTTACGTCCAATTGAAAAATAGAGCTCTTCAACAAGATGTGGTTTATCGATGAACGGATTACGATTGCCTTGAATGCGGAAAATGGCTGCGTTACGATGTTTTTCATACATTGTAACTGGAAACTGTTTATGCCATTGAATGAGTAGCGAAATATTAATTTGGTCAATAAACGACTGTTTGATTGCTCGCGGATAACGAACAAGAAAATACAACATCGCTCGCGCTACTGCTCCTTTTCCGTGTTCAGGTTCGAAATGTTCCCCGTATGCCACGCCACAATCATTTTGAATGATTTCATTCGGCAACTCAGGTTCATAAAACGGAAAATCGGCATAAGGAAAATTGGAACGAATCGAATTGCAGCGTGGTTCGCAAACGAATAAATGATGCAAATCCCCTTTCATCGGTTCCTTCGCTCCAAACCATGATTGCGGCACGACATGTTCGGCATTAAATTTCAATTGTTGATCAACCAATTTTATTTTTTGATTAAAATCGAGTTCGCCTTTTTTTGCCTTTTTTACAAGCTGAACAAATTGTTCATATCGCTTTTGAATGATCTCGTAATCTTGTAAAATAATTGTACGTGGATCTTTCTTTTTTCCTGAATAAATGCTTTTTACTGTTCCGTCTGGTTGCAAATCGACCCATGTGTACAAATAGTAATCTTTGCTTAAAAAATATGGAATGCGTCGAATGTGCGTCCGTTTTATTAAATCGTGATACGCTTGAAATAACAACTTTCCATCCGTTTGATGATCGATGTGTTCGTAATATCGGTCAATGATGCGCTCTTCTTCCTTTTCGTTATAATATAAAGCGTTTTGTTGCTGAATTTTTTGTTGATTTTCAATAAGTTCTTGCAAAATTTCTTTCTGTTTTTCTTCCCAACGCTTCAGCTGCTCTGCATGTTGATGGATAACATCTTCCACCATTCTTCTCTCCAATCATTTTTACTATAATGTATTCGTATATTGTCCATTACGTCTCCGCTCTTTTGTTTCATACACCTATTATAATCAATATGTACACAATAAAAAATAGAACGGAGCATAGTCATGCCCAGTTCTATTTTCATGACACTTTTATAAACCCGGATGTTCGTGCATTGCTTTTAAACGTCTCCATCTTCGTTCTACTTCTTGTTCGAAAGCAATGAGCAATTCCCGATTTTCTTCTTTTAACAGATGTTTCGCCTTGCCCATATATTTTAACCATTCTTGCAACGGAATACGCTTATTTTTTTCTTCTGGATCGTACGTAATCGTTGTTTTTCCACGTTCTACTTCGTATAGCGGGAAAAAGCATGAATCTACCGCTGCTTTCATGATTTTTTCCCCGTATCGCTCTTCTGATTTCCAGTTTAACGGACATGTAATAAGTAGTTTACCGTACGCTGTTCCTTCATGTTGAGCATACCACTGGGCTTTTGCCGCTTTTTTAATTAAATCTTGTGGAAACGCTTCTGTTGCCGTAAACACGTATGGAATATTTGTAGCCGCCATAATTTGCGGCGTATCTTTATGATGAAACGCTTTTCCTTTCTGTACTTTCCCAATGCCTGTTGTACTTGTCATATGTCCAATCGGCGTCGAATACGACATTTGCGAACCTGTATTCATATATCCTTCATTATCGTACTCTAGCATAATCAGTTTATGGTTACGAAGTGCTGTGCCAATTGCTGATCCCATGCCAATATCCATGCCACCGTCGCCTGTCACCATAACAAACGTGATATCATCAGAAATTTGAATATCTCCACGGCGTTTCATCTCAAAAAACGCTTCTACAGCCCCAGATAATGTGGCTGGACCATTTTGGAATAAATTATGAATCATCGTTTGCTTATGCGAACTGTACGGATAAGCCGTTGTGACCACGTAAGCACAACCGGTTTGAAATAAAACGACAACATCCCCTTCAATTCCTTTAAAAAACAACTCGAGACCTGGGAAAATCCCACACCCTGGACATGCACCGTGACCTGGAGCTAACCGTTTTGGTTTTGACGTTAACGCTCGAAGCGGAGGAACTTTTACTTTTAATCTTTTCGTCTCTTCATCTTCAATCACTTGAATAAGTCCGCTTTTAAATGCATCACCATACATTGGCTCGATGGCTTGTTCCCATTTCTGTTTTGGATCCCCTGGTACATGTCCAAAATAGTCAAATGGCTTTTCAGCGAAACCTTTTTCTAAAGTTTGTAAAGCAATATTAAAAAATGATTTCGCGTCATCAGGGTAAAAATCTTTTCCACCAAGCCCAAAAATGCGCGTTAAAACAATCGTTTGATTGTGTGGATCTTCCTTTAATGCGGATTTAATTTCATGTGTCATATTTCCTCCGTGCGCCCCGTATGAGTCGGCACGTTCACCGACAAGAAGCACTTTTACATGTTTACATGCTTGTCGGATGGCTTCACTCGGAAACGGACGAATCATATTCGGGCTCATGACACCTGCCTTTATCCCTTTTGCTCGCAATTGATCGACAACATCTTTTGCTGTTTCTGCTGCTGAATTAATTAAAAATAACGCCACTTCTGCATCTTCCATTTTATACAAATCAACAAAAGGATATTCTCGTCCTGACAATTGCGCATATTCTTTCGCCACTTGTTGAAACACATGAGCTGCCCGATATAACGCTTCTGATTGTTGATAATGATTATTAATTAAATCATCTCCATTCATATGTGCACCAATTGTCACTGGTTTTGTTGGATCGGATGCGTTCGGAAAATGAGTTGGTCGCTCCCCGATAAACGTTTGAACAACTTGACGATCTTTAAAATATTGAACTTTTCGTTTTTGGTGCGATGTGAAAAATCCGTCGTATGCCACAATAACTGGCAAACGTACATCCTCATGCTCGGCAATTTTTAAAGCCATAATATTCATATCATATACTGCTTGCGGAGTGCGTGCTGTTAAAATGACCCAACCTGTATTTAAAGCAAAATATAAGTCCGAATGGTCCCCGCGAATATCTAATGGCCCACTAATCGAACGAGTCACTAAATTCATGACCATCGGAAAACGTGTCCCCGATTGAACAGGCAACTGTTCTAACATATACATGAGGCCATTTGCACTTGTTGCATTAAATACGCGAGCGCCCATGACTGTCGCACCATAACAAATCCCTGCGGATCCATGTTCTCCATCGGCAGGAATAAGTATAATATCATGTTCCCCGCGCGCTTTCATTTGATCTAATAGTTGAGCAATTTCTGTTGAAGGTGTAATTGGAAAATATCCCATGAGATGATAATTGATTTGTGCAGCAGCAAGGGCCGCCATCTCATTCCCAGACTCAAATGCGACTACTTGTTCCATATGTGTTTTCCTCCTTTCACACTCTCATTCGCTTTACCGTATGAGTCTCGGCAAAGCCAATTTGTTCACGATATGGCGTTAACGCACTCGTTGGACATGCTTCTACACATTTTAAACAGCCTTTACAATATTGATAGTCAATTCCTTTTAAAAACATTTGTTTTCTTCCTTTACGATCTTCTCCTTCTTCCCACACGAAACAAAAATCTGGACAAACGGTGTCGCAGGCGGCACAATGAATGCAATCTTTTTCCTCCCATTTCGGCAGAAACCCTTGTCGAGAGCCGCTTAAGTCTTTCCATACGCTATTGCCGTTTGTTATAATGACTCCACCGATCGTTTGTGTCTCATAACCAAACAAAGGATACGGACGAGAGAACGGCTTTCCT
Organism: Anoxybacillus kestanbolensis; assembly: GCF_001996285.1. Classification (NCBI taxonomy): domain Bacteria; kingdom Bacillati; phylum Bacillota; class Bacilli; order Caryophanales; family Anoxybacillaceae; genus Anoxybacillus; species Anoxybacillus kestanbolensis. Next base: position 265,572 of record NZ_MQAD01000005.1, read on the forward strand.
GTTTCTAATAAAGCGTCTTCACTCTTATAAAAACGAACTTCTTCATATCCACGTTCAAATGTACGAATATTTGCCTCAACGAGGTGTGGATATTTTTTTTCAAACGTTTTACGAATCACTTGCTTCATTTTCTCGGGATCAAGAAAGTGACAAATGCGAAATAATGCCCCGAGCATAGCTGTATTCACTTTTGTTTTTTCCTCTACCGCAATTCCAAGCGCATCGACAATCGCGAGTGTTCCGTATGACAAGCGTAGATCGCGACGAATATGCTCAGCACTTCTCACGGAATTAACGAGCACAATGCCATCTGGTCGCAATCCACTAATGACATCAACCATTTTATAAAGAGATTCATGGAAAACCCCGATGACATGCGGTTGTTCAATCGGACTATGATCGCGAATGTGTACATGCTCATCACAAAAGCGAATATAACTTTTCACAGGCGATCCTTTCTTCTCAGAACCGTATGTTGAAAAGTTTGCAGCATTTAATCCATGCCCGAGCGCCCCTACTTCTGCAAGCATTTTCCCCGCTAAATTCGCACCTAATCCCCCGATAGACTCTAGACGTATTTCAAAAAACCCTAATTCATTTGTTTTTGGTAAAATAGACATCGAATCCCCCCTCATTCGTCAATCGTTCTTTATTTTATAAAAAAATTCAAAAAAGGGATGTGACAAAAATCAAACATAAACACATTTTTGATTTATACAAGCAAAAAAAGGAGTGAAATTATGTTATATAACAAGGGGATTTTGTATATAACAGAGTCGCATATTTGAATGAAACACCCATATTGGAGGAGAAAAAATGAGAAAGCGATATGAAAATTTAGGTGGCGTCCCAACAACGAAATCGTTTGCTGACTTGCGGAAATGGTATGCGGAAAGAAGACAAAAAAAGAAAGATTGGTCATATACTTTGCCTTGCGAACATATTCAACCTTCGTTGCTACATACAAATACGGGGCAAACACTACTCACATGGATAGGGCATGCGACATTCATTATTCAAATAAACGGATTGACGATTGTTACAGATCCTGTGTGGGCAAAACGATTAGGAACGATCCGCAGACTAACGGAGCCCGCTCTGTCGATTGACGATGTACCTCCCGTTGACGTCATATTAATTTCTCATAGTCACTACGATCACCTACATTTTGCGAGCATTAAAAAACTGAAAGGAAACCCACTCATTCTTGTACCGAGCGGGTTACGTTCATCCTTTCTGAAAAGAGGGTTCGAGCATGTTGTGGAATGCAATTGGTGGGACACCGTTGTCGAACGAGATGTTTCATTCACATTCGTTCCTGCACAACATTGGTCGAAGCGAACGTTATTTGATACAAATACGTCCCATTGGGGTGGATGGGTGATTGAAGCAAAAGATAAACCGACGTTTTATTTTGCAGGGGATAGCGGATATTTTCATGGATTTCGCGATATTGGGGAACGTTTCCATATCGATTACGCTTTATTGCCGATTGGTGCATATGAACCCGAGTGGTTTATGGGGCCTCAACACGTTACCCCTGAAGAAGCCGTTCAAGCATTTGTCGATTGCCGGGCGAAAACATTTATTCCGATGCATTATGGCACATTTCCGCTAGCTGACGATACACCAAAAGAAGCGTTAGAGCGCCTTTATGCTGAATGGAAACGTCGCAACTTTCCGAACGAACAACTACGTGTGCTGAAATTAGGCGAAATCGTACATTGTGAAACCGCCACATAAAGCGTGGCGGTTCAGACTTATTCTCCTATATACATATATCTTCCGTTACCCCATTTTGCAATACGTACATGCGATAATACAATCCTCGTTTTGCAAGCAATTGCTGATGAGTGCCGCGCTCGACGATTTCCCCTTGATGCAAGACAAGAATTTGATCTGCATCCTGAATTGTTGATAAGCGATGGGCAATGGCAATCGTTGTTCGCCCTTTTCTCATCTTTTCAAGCGCTTGTTGAATCGCTTCTTCTGTTTCTGTATCAATGTTTGCAGTCGCTTCATCAAGCACTAATATTTTTGGGTTCATCGCAATTGTACGAGCAAACGCAATGAGCTGACGCTGGCCGCTTGAGAACGTCGTCCCTCTCTCTGTCACGGGATGATCATACCCTTTTGGCAACTTTTCAATAAACGCATGAGCTTGAACGAATTTGGCAGCTTGCTCAATATGTTCATCCGTCAAATGTTGATGATGGAGCCGAATGTTATCTCGTACCGTCCCATAAAACAAAAACGGGTCTTGAAGCACAAGGCCGATATGTTTCCGCAACTCTCTCTTTGGATACTCTTTAATCGAATGACCATCAATCAAAATATCACCACGTTCAAACTCATAAAAACGCATGAGCAGTTGAATAATTGAGCTTTTTCCGCTTCCGGTATGACCGACAAGCGCGACGGTCTCCCCAGGCCGAGCAATAAACGAAATGTTTTTTAGCACATCCCGTTTTCCATCATAACTAAACGATACGTTACGAAATTCAACCGTCCCTTTTTCAATCACGAGCGGTTTTTCAGCTTGTTTCGGTTCTTCTTCTTGTTCATCTAACAATTGAAATACACGTGAGGAAGCAACGAGCGCTTGTTGAAACATCGATAGCCGCATCATCATTTGGTTAATCGGTTCAAAAAAACGCTCTAAATAATTGACAAAAGCGTATAACACTCCAATTTCAACTGGACTTTGAAAGGAAGAAATACCGAAGTAACTTAACACAACAATGAGCGAAAACACATAAACTAAGTCTGTTGCTGGACGAAGCAATAAACTATCTAGTTTAATATTTTTCATCGCTGCCGTATAATGTTTTTCATTAATGACTCCGAATTGCTCTTTCATCCGCTTTTGTTGACGGAACGCTTGAATGATCGCCATTCCTTGAAGTGACTCATTTAATTTCGCATTGAGTTGACTTAAACGTTCGCGTAAATCGCTATAAAACACCGAACTGTACTTCCGATACGTACGGATAATAAAATAAATGGTCGGTAAAATGACTAAACAAAAAGCAGCTAATCGGACATCAAGCAAAAACATTGCGACAAACACGCCGACTAAGAAAAAAGCACTTTGAATAAACGTGACAAGCACTTCAACAAACATTTCTTTAATGGCTTCTGTATCATTTGTCACTCGTGAAACGATGCTTCCAGCTGGCGTGCGATCAAAGTAACGCATTCCTAATGATTGCACTTTCGCAAACACGTCTATGCGCAATTGTTGAATGATTTTTAATGCAATCTCTTGGAACTTTAATAATTGAAAATAAGAAAGAAACACTTTTCCGATATGAATCATGATATACGCTGTCGCTAGTCCGATCATTGCTTGAAGCGGAAATGTCATCTGCGCTAAATAATCGTCAATAAAAATTTTTACAATGATCGGACCAAGTACGTCTCCAGCAGTCGTTAACGCTAAAAGAAAAAAAGCGAACAACAACGACTTTCGATGTGGTGCAGTATAGCCCATCAGTCGCATAAACACTTGTCGTTGATTCATATTTGATTTCATTGCGCACCCCCACGTTCCACAAATTGTTCGAGCTGTTGACGAACGTACATATCCCGATACCATCCGTCTTGTGCAACGAGCTCGTCATGCGTGCCACGTTGAACAATTTTTCCATCTTCAAGCACTAAAATGAGATGTGCATGTTGAATGGCACTTAACCGATGTGTCGCAATCATTGTCGTCTTTCCCGCACGATTTTCTTTCAATGACTGCAAAATACGCTCCTCTGTTTGTGCATCTACAGCCGATAGCGAATCATCTAAAATGAGCACTTCTGGATTAAGCAACAGCGCACGAGCAATCGACAACCGTTGTTTTTGTCCTCCAGATAAAGAAACGCCTCTTTCGCCAACGACCGTTTCATATCCTTCTGGAAACTGCATAATATCATCATGCACTTGAGCGAGTTTAGCGACCCGTTCCACTTCTTCTTGACTTGCATCAGGGCGAGCGAACGCAATATTATCTCGGATGGAAGCAGAAAAAAGAAAATGATCTTGCGGGACATAGCCAATCGCTTCACGCAATCGTTCTAACCGATATTGCGTGATCGAATGTCCACCAAAATACACGTCTCCATCTATTCCAACAAACTCCCGCAGCAACACTTTTAAAAGCGTTGTCTTTCCGGCTCCTGTTTTCCCGACAATTCCTAACGTTTCCCCTTTCTTTAACGTAAACTGAATGTGTTGCAATATCGGTTCCGTTTCATTCGGATACGTAAAGGAACGAATGTCATATGTGATGTCACCTGTCGGCACTTCATCAAGCAACCCATCGTCTCCTTGTATATCCGGTTTTTCTCGCAACAATGATGACACCCGATCATACGAAGCCCGACCGCGTTCGACAATATTAAACAACCATCCAAATGCTAACATCGGCCAAATGAGCAGTCCTAAATACATCGTAAAAGAAACGAGCTGTCCAATCGTTAGCTCTCCTTGAACGACAAAACGCGCCCCAAAAACAATCGATAAAAAAAACGACACGCCGACAATGAGCGAAATCGTTGGATCAAACAACGAATCAATGCGAGCAACTGCCATATTTTTTCGAACGACGTCATCAACTTGCGCTCGAAACGATTCAATTTCTTCTTTTTCTTGTCCAAACGTTTTTATTACTTTGATTCCAGCGATACTCTCTTGTACTTTATCGTTTAAAGCAGAAAACGCCTCTTGCGCATAATGGAACCGTTGATGAAGCAAAGAACCGTAATAGCTTGTTAAATACGCCATAAGCGGCATCGGCAATAAACAAATAAGCGTCAGTTTCCAGCTAATTGTTAACGCCATTGTCGCGATGACAAAGCCCCCAATGCATAATGAGTCAACAAGCGTCAAGACGCCAACACCTGCTGTTTGTTGAATCGCTTGTAAATCGTTTGTCGCATGCGCCATTAAATCACCGATGCGGCGATTTTGGTAAAATGACGGCGACATCATCGTAAAGTGCTCATATAGCCGATCGCGCAACAACCGGGCGAGCTTTGCTGCTGAGCCAAAAATCATCGTCCGCCAAACGTAACGACAAACGTACATACAAAGCGCAACACCTGCAAGCAAGCTTAACCACATAATCAGCTTTTCTTTCGTCAGTTCTCCTGCTTTTACAGCATCCACAACATGCCCAATTACTTTTGGGGGAACGAGCTCAAGCAATGAAACGATCGCAAGTAATATAATGCCGATTATGTATGCTTTTTTTTCTTGTTTAAAAAACCACATTAAATCGAGAAATACTCTCATACACCATCCCTACCTTTTCGTGCTTCGATTGTCGTCTCGTTCTATTTTATCAAATATTCCAAAAATAAGAAAGTTTTTTGCTATGTTAGTATATAAATAGTGTTATTCTTATCGCATACTTTTACATATGCAGGCCAATCTAAAAAAGACTAAAACGAATAAAAAAGGTGGTTGTTGCGATGGATTTACAAACAGGAAAATTATACTGGCCAACGACATTTCCCGATGCCCCTTCGTATCCACCGCTAGACAACGACATGCAATGCGACGTATTAATTGTCGGAGCGGGCGGATCAGGAGCGTTATGTGCTTATTATTTGAGTGAAACGGATTTAGACGTTGTTGTCATCGACAAACGAAAAGCAGGGTACGGAAGCACGATGACAAATACGGCACTTATTCAATGTCTTGGAGATAAAATGTTTTTTGAGCTTGTGAACAGTTTTGGCGAAACGTATGCCGCTCGTCATTTGACACTTTGTCAACAGGCAGTCGATGAGCTAGAGAAAATCGCAAATAAATTACATATCGATGTAGAATTTCAAAGAAGAGATAGTTTGTATTACGCAAGCGTGGCCGAAGATGTAACAAAACTAGAAAAAGAATATGAAGCATTAAAAAAACAAGGTTATCCAGTCGTCTGGTTAGACAAGCAACAAATTCGTCGCCATTACCCGTTTGAAAAGCATGCTGCTTTATATACGATGGGAGATGGCGAATTAAACCCTTATAAATTGACAATCGGTTTATTGGAATATGCGAAAACACGTGGCGTGCGCGTGTTTGAAGAAACAGAAATGAACGGAAAAAAACTTGAACAACATATGGCAACATGTTATACGAAAAACGGATATACCATTCGAGCACGAAAAGTCATTTTCGCCGCTGGTTACGAAACGTTAGAAGTAAAACAAGAAAAAAAAGCGCAACTCGTTAGTTCATATGCCGTCGTTACCAATCGTGTTGAAGATTTTTCGAGTTGGTATAAACGAACGCTTATTTGGGAGACAGCTCGTCCGTATGTATATATGCGCACAACAGCGGATGATCGCATTATTATCGGCGGACTAGATGAAAATACAGCTTATGCGGATGACCGTGATGCCAAACTGATGCATAAAAAAGAACGACTGATTGAAGAATTTCACCGGCTGTTCCCCGATATTCACGTCGTTCCTGAATTTTATTTAGCTGCCTTTTACGGTGGGACACACGATGGCCTTCCGATGATTGGGGTATATGATTCCTTTCCGAATTGTTATTTCGTTTACGCTTATGGAGATAACGGTACGGTATATAGTACTGTACTCGCTCAAATTTTACGCGATGCCATTACAGAAAAACAAAATGACGACTTTTATTTATATATGCAAACAAGGCCAAAACTCCCACAAACGTAAGTGGGAGTTTTATGTCGTAATCGCCCATATAAATGATTTTTTCCTCTTCTTATTCGTTATCGCTTTTTCTGGAATAGATGACTCAACGTGTGAAATCGATTCAACAGATGGTTCTATAACAACTTCGTCGATCGTTGCTTCAGTAGAAACAGTTACCGGTGCTACCGAGAGATCCGTTTGTTCAACATGTTTCCATACATCAAGCAAATCTGATGCTACACGTTCCCAACGATAAAGCGATGTCGCTAATTTTCGTCCGTTTTCCCCCATTTTTTTCATCAATGTACGATTGGATAAGATGTGTGTCATTTTTTCCACAAAATCTTGCGGATCTTCTGGTCTTTCAACAACGACACCATTTTCATTTGGAACAACGACTTCTGCATTGCCACCGCGAGCAGTTGTCACAATCGGAAGCCCTGCTGCCATCGCTTCATAATGGACACGAGCAAGCGGCTCTTGCCATTGCGATGTACAAACGAACAAATCAGCAGCGGCAAACCAGTTTTGAATTTCGTTTGGTGGCACGAATCCGGTCGCCACAACGGGGATTGGCAATCTTTTAGCCAATGAGCGAACGTAGGCAATATAGTCCGTTGTTCCTTCTTCGCTAAACCATTTGCTTCCGACAATGACGAGCGCTAAATCATTAAACCGTTTCGCCAGTTCTGGCAACGCTTGAATGAGTTTATCCACTCCTTTATTTGGCGACAACCGACCAGCAAATAAAATGACGGTTTTGTTATCGATTCCGTGCGCTTGGCGCAGTTGCTTACGAATTGATGTCATATTCGGATGATTCCCTGGTAAAAATCGTCCGGAATCAACACCCGAATAAATCGTTCGTAATTTCCCCTCTGCTTCCGGGTATAAGTTGCGAATGACTTGACCGATGTAGTTGCTAATGGTGACAACGGCGGATACTTGTCGCACCACTTCTTCTGCTTCTTCACGGTTAATTTTCGTAATTTGAAACATATCGTTATGCATGCTGAGCGTAATTTTGGCATGAGGAGCGACTTGACGAATAGGTAAAACAAGACGTGGCCTATTGAAAATGTGGATCAAATCAAACGTATGCGCTTGCACGTACTGAACGACATGATCGCAATACGTATCAAATATGCCTCCTGGGATGCGCACGTAGTGAATGCCATCGATCGTTTCTTCGTTTGGTAATGTTTCGTGTTGTACCCCTAGTACAGTAATGCGATGAGCGGTGCGAAGATGAGGAAGAATCCCAGCAATATACGTTTGAATCGCACCCCCAAGCACGGGAGGAACAGGTAACTTTTCTGTACAAATCATTAAAATGTTCATCGATTTCCGTTCTCCTTCCAATCGTTTTCAATTTCAGCGAGTACTGGCCATTTTGTTGCATCTGTCGCAACAATCGTCTCAATGAGTTGCATCGTTTGTTCGTTTAAAAACAGCTCTGGATCATATACTACTTCTTTTAAATTTTTGTAAAATTCATTCGGAAGTGACAAATCGATCATCAACACGTCATATAATGAAGCGTCGATCGGATTTGCCTCATGATACGCTCGAATCATTTCACGCACCCAATGAACGTCCCAACGGTATAAATCAGCCATCGTACCGGAAATCAGTTTTCGTAAATCGCGAATCGGCAAATCGTATGCGACACCATCTAAATCGATAATCCACATACCATTTGCGCCCATTTGTCCGTTCGACCAGCCGTAATCTTGATGCACAAGTCCCCATTCGCTATTTCCTCGTTCGACTAATTGATGATACGAAGATTGTTGAAGTCGCGCAAAACTTTCACGAGCCTGTGCTTGAAAATGATCGACAACTTCCAATAACATCGCACTTGCAGGCATCTCTTTATACGCCTTCGCTAATTGGCGAAACCAATCCATTTTGTTTATCGTTTTTTCGTACGTTTTCGGCCATTTGTATAACCGTGAAGCGATTTCTGCTCCTTTTGGAGGAACGTATCCTTTACTTAAACGATGAAATTCACCAAGCGCATAGCACAGTTGTTTCGCTCCTTCTAAATCTTTTGTTACCGGAAATAATGGCTCAATCCACTCCGCAACAAACCATAACTTTCCTCCCGCTTCTACATAATCCATTCCGTCCGTCGTTTGTACAATTGGCGGAACGTTCGCTTTTTGCACATCGACTAAATATCGTTGCGCCCCGAGGCTAAATAAACTGCGCGTTGGACGGCGATGAAGCAATTTTAAACTTTTCGGACCTTTATTCGTTTCTAACTTCCAAATGGCTCCCCCTTTATCCGGCTTCGTCGTCACGACTTGCCTACTTTGAACAGATAAATCGTAATGGCGCAAAACGTCTTCTGCCATTTGTTCAATATAATCTGGTACAAAAAACTCGGGCATCGTTTCATCCACGATCCAAGGTTCAATAAGCATATAACCCCTCCTATTTGACATAAATCCCTACTATCTCAACATATGCACTAAAAAAAATTTCGTATAGACATATCCATTACGCCCAACAAAAAACCGCCTCTTTTCATTCAGAGACGGTTTCGCGAAGCAAAGCTTCAATATGTTGTTCTAGCTCAAACGGCTTTGTTGTTGGTGCAAAACGTGCAACGACTTGCCCGTTTCGGTCGACTAAAAACTTTGTAAAATTCCACTTCACCGCTTTCGTTCCTAACATGCCTGGCGCTTGTTCCGTTAAGTAAACGAACAGCGGATGGGCGTTTGGACCGTTTACATCGACTTTCGCAAACATCGGAAACGTCACACCATAATTGAGTTGACAAAATTGCGAGATGTCTGCTTCTGATCCCGGCTCTTGATTTCCAAATTGATTGCATGGAAAGCCGAGCACAACAAACCCATGTTCTTTATATTTGTCGTATAGTTGTTGCAATTGTTCATATTGTGGCGTCAAACCACATTTGCTTGCTGTATTGACGATGAGTAATACGTTTCCTTTGTACTTCGCTAACGATTGCTCTTCCCCATGAATCGTACGTACGTGAAAATCGTAAATGTTCATTTCACATTCCTCCTTTAGCGCTATTGTAACATACGAATCGTTTTTTCTACATAAACAATGCTTCCATTCTGACAAATGAAACAATATTCGTTATAATGATGGAAAATACAGAAAAAGAAGGTGAGTTTCGTTGAAAATGCGCGTTAGTGCAGTGCAATATCATTTACATACGATTCAATCGTTTGAACAGTTTGCGAAACAAGTGGAACATTATGTAAAAACAGCGCAAGAATTTGGGGCTGAATTTGTCCTATTTCCCGAGTTTATGACGACACAGCTTATGTCTATCGGCGATGACAAGAAAGAAGCGTTAACGATTGACGAGCTTCCAACGTTTACAGAAGCATATCGCTCATTATTTTCAACACTTGCGAAACAAACGAATATGCATATTATTGGCGGGACACATGTCATAAAAAGAGAAGATCGACTATATAATGTGGCACATTTATTTTATCCCGATGGAACGATTGCCGAACAGGCAAAGCTACATATTACCCCGACAGAAGTGAACGAATGGAATATGCATGGCGGCGACACATTACATGTCTTTGACACAATAAAAGGAACGATTGCGATTTTAACATGTTATGACATTGAATTTCCTGAAATTGTGCGCATGGCGCGTGCAAAAGGAGCGGACGTCATTTTTTGTCCGTCGTGTACCGATGATCGTCACGGATTTTATCGCGTACGCTATACGTGTCACGCCCGCGCGATTGAAAATCAAGTATACGTCGTCACGACAGGAACGGTCGGATCATTGCCAACCGTCGACTTTATGCGGGCAAACTTCGGGCAAGCAGCGATTATTACACCGAACGATATTCCCTTTCCACCGCGCGGCATTTTAGCGGAGGGAGAAATCAATGACGATATGATTATTACGGCCGATCTTGATTTACAGCTTCTTTACGACGTTCGCAAGCGCGGATCCGTCACTACATGGCGCGACCGCCGCACAGATTTATATACCGATTGGACATAAGGGGGAGAACGATGTATAAGCAACTTTACGTCTTTCATGACGACCGTCCGATTCCTGCCACCATTCGCAACTATGAAGAAAAAGATATCGATGCGTTAATTCGCATCCAGCAAGAAAGCTTTCCACCTCCATTTCCATCTGAACTATGGTGGAATAAAGAACAGCTTATGAACCATATCACCCTTTTTCCAGAAGGGGCGTTATGTGTCGAAGTGGACGGAGAAGTCGTCGGATCGATGACTGGTTTGATCGTGAACTTCCACCCGAGCGATGCTGATCATACGTGGGAAGAAATAACGGACAACGGATATATTCGCAACCATAACCGAAACGGCAATACGTTATACGTCGTCGACATTGGCGTACGTCCAGCATATCGCAAACTCGGGTTAGGAAAATGGCTAATGCAGTCGATGTACGAAGTTGTCGTTCACCAAAAACTTGAACGACTATTAGGTGGCAGTCGCATGCCAGGATATCATCGATATGCGAATGAAATGACGGCCGAACAGTATGTAGACGCCGTCATGACAGGAAAAATAAAAGACCCTGTCATTACGTTTTTACTTCGCTGCGGGCGTACGCCGGTGAAAGTCGTCGCTAATTATTTAGAAGATGCTCAATCGTGCAACTACGCCTTGCTTATGGAATGGCGCAATCCGTTTTTATAAAAAATTATCAGGGTGCCTCCAAATAAAGCAACAGGCGCCCTGTTCGAGAGAAAATAAAAACAACACCTTTTTAGTGAATATACGTTTTCGATACTGGTTGTTCCTCAGCAGATAGTAACCGTTCAAGAAAATCGGTGCGCTCTTGTAGTTGAGCGACTTCTTTTTTTATTTCTTCCATTTGTCGTTCGACTTTCGTTACACGCGCTTCGAGGTTCCACGTTTGTTTTTCGAGGGCGATCATGTAGTTCCACATGCGCATAAATTGTTCGTCAGACAGCTCATGAGGCGCCTCTAACTGAATAATCATTCGCTTCCTGTAAACTTTTTCAATCGCTTGTTCAATGTGAGGCATATACAACGCTTGTATCCAATTTTTTTGCAGTGGGTTTGTACAATGAATGATGACTTTATCGTCTTCCATCGTCGCTGTCGTTCCTTCAATCCATGTTTCAAAAGCAAGTGAGGACATCGTGCGAGATAAAACGTTTTTCACTTCTGACCACATTGTTTTCCCCCCTTTCACACATGAAATTAAACAAAAATAAAAAAATTCCTGCTTATTTTTTTCGAAACGCCCACCATTGTTTTGTCACTTCATGAGAAATGCGATCATACAATTCATCCGTTGTTGTCGCTTTAACGACTTCGCCATCGATTAGGACAAACGGGCAATGTTTGCATGTTTTACATTTACCAACGCAATCTTTTCGTTTTATTTTGACATGTTTGAATGTTTGTTTTAGAAACATATATAACGTTTTTGTTGCAAACTTATTTTTCTTGCAAAAGTGCACTTTTTTCATTTCGTCACACTCCAAGTATGATAACTATAATCATTTTCATTTCTATCATACTTTGAATGTTTGCTTCCTTCAATGATTTTTACTTGGCATATTGTTGTAATTGCTTAAGCGAACGAATGATGTACGGAATCATCTGCAATAAATCGTCGACATGACTTTCGTTAATCATGCGTTCGAAATCAATCGTCACTTGATGAGTATATCGCTCATGTTTTGGGTATGTATACGTTAACGTTTGTATAACTGTGCGCTGTTCCCCCCAAATGTGCTTTAGCGTCTGTTCTACAGCTTGGCCATCGACATGTGTAGCCGAAAAAGAAAACGAAACGGTCATCGTGCATCCAGCCTGCGAGATTTCTTCATATAACAACTCGTTTGCAATATGTTGAAGCGTCATCGCGAGAGAAATAGTGCACGTCACTTCATGCGCATGCCGCAATTGAAAAGAAAGCGCATATGCGCGCGTAAATTTCGCTAAATCAATGATGTCCGAGCGATCAACAACTGTTACGAGTTCATCTGTTACATCTAAATCATAAACGGCTCCTTCTACGACCGTTTTTAAATTGTCGAAAATCGTTGGGTCAAACATATGCTCATCCTCTCGATTTTTTATATATTTTTGAGCGAACGGTACGCCGCTCGACTTCTGTCAGATTAACGGTGTAACCGATTCCAATCTGTTGCCGAACGAAAATTCGTCCATTGTCAACGGTTACTTCCGGATCAATGAAATCCCGTTCCCAATAATTTGCTGATGCCGCTGTATCCCCTGGGAGAGAAAAATGAGGGAGAGTTGCTAAAGCAATGCTATGTGCTCGTCCAACTCCACCTTCTAACATACCGCCACACCATACAGGAATATGATGTTGTTGACATAAATCATGAATGCGTTTCGCTTCTGTCAGTCCACCGACCCGACCAATTTTTATATTGATCACGCGGCAACTTTTTAACTCAATCGCCCTTTTTGCATCTTCATACGAACAAATGCTTTCATCTAAACAAATCGGTGTTTTTAATTTCGCTTGTAGTTTTGCATGATCGACAATATCATCGACAGCAAGAGGTTGTTCAATCATCAGTAACTCATAGTCATCAAGCGCTTGGAGACGATCGATATCCCGTAGCGAGTAGGCAGAGTTTGCATCCACCATCAACGGAACGTCTGGAAAATGATGACGAATCTCTCGAACAACATTTACATCCCATTCGGGCTTAATTTTTATTTTTATACGTTGGTATCCTTCCGCAAGCGCCTGTTCGATCCGTTTTAATATATTTGTTATCGGTTGAATGCCAATGCTGACGCCGACTTTCACTTCTTTTTTTTCACCGCCGAGCGCAGAGCTTAACGACACCCCATGTCGTTTCGCAAACGCATCCCAAACGGCTCCTTCAAGCGCTGCTTTTGCCATGTAATTGCGGCGAACAATCGAAAATCGGTCACGCAATTCGTCAGGATGATAAACGGGTGCTTGAAAAAGAAGCGGAATTAAAAACGTTTCGAGCATATGCCACGTCGTCTCAATCGTTTCTTCTGTATACCACGGAGCAGAAAACGCTACACCTTCTCCCCAGCCACACACACCGTCTTCATCAACGACTTCAACTAATAAAGCAGGACGCGTTTTCATCGTCCCAAAACTTGTTGTAAATGGTGATTTTAATTCCATTTGTAAGTATCGTAAAATAACTGTATGTATTTGCACAAACATCCCTCCGAAACAATTATATAATAAATGAAAAAAGCTGACCGAGAAAACGATCAGCTTTTTTATCTAACTTGTTTTCCGTTTTCGGCTAGCAATATCAATCCAAACCGCTAAAATTAAAATGCTTCCTTTTACAATATATTGCCAAAATGTTTCCATCCCTAACAATGACATCCCGTTATCAAGAGACGTCATGACCATCGCTCCAATAATCGCTCCGATAATTGTACCAGACCCACCCATGAGCGATGTTCCGCCGATGACGCAGGCTGCAATAGCATCGAGTTCATACATTTGACCTGCCGAAATGGTCGCTGAAGATAAACGCGCGGTTAAAACGAGCGCAGCAATAGCAGAAAGCAACCCCGTAAAGACAAACAACATCATCGTATGACGTTGGATGTTAATTCCAGATAATCGAGCCGCTTCCACATTTCCTCCAATGGCGTATACGTGACGACCAAACGTTGTTTTTGTCGCAATGAATGAAAAAATCAATGCAAGTGCAATAACAAAAATAATTGGAAACGGAATTCCTTTGTAGCTGTTCATTGTAACTACAAATACGAAAATAAGTGTGCTTATAACGAATAGTTTTGTTAGTTCAAGAGGTAACGGCGAAACAGTAAAGCCGTATTGTTGACGCGATTTTCGCTTACGAAATGTTGAAATAAATAGCGTAACAATGGCAATCGCCGCAAGGATCATACCGAAAATATCCGTAAAATATGCACTTCCTAAAGCGATAAATTGAGCATCAAAAATTGGGATGGTTGTTGATTTTGTAATGCCCATTAATGCTCCGCGGAAAATCATCATTCCACCTAATGTAACGATAAATGCCGGAATCGCCCGATAAGCAACTAACCAGCCTTGCACGAATCCGACAAGTGCGCCTGCAAGCAACGTACATACGATGACGACAGATGTTGGCATTCCCATCCAGTTGCTTAAAATAGCTGCAACACCGCCAGTAAGACCGACAATTGAACCGACGGAAAGGTCAATATGACCCGCGACAATAACAAGCACCATACCAATGGCTAAAATAGCTGTAACCGACATTTGTGTAAATAAATTTGATAAATTTCGAGCGCTTAAAAATGTTTCATTTAACATGCCGAAGAAAATCCAAATGGCAATGAGTGCACCGATCATCGTATAAGCACGAATATCTATTTTGCCAAATATATTTTTCTTTTTCGGTTGCTGCTCGATGACTGCTTTCACTTCCATGACTCATTCCCCTCCTGTCGCTGCCATCATAATATTTTCTTGTGTTGCTTCATCGTGTGATAACTCTTTCACGATTCGTCCTTCACGCATAACATAAATGCGGTCGCTCATCCCTAAAATTTCTGGAAGCTCAGAAGAAATCATCATGATGGCAACGCCTTCTTTTGCTAATTTATTCATTAGGTGATAAATTTCATATTTTGCCCCAACATCGATCCCACGTGTTGGCTCGTCTAATATTAAAAGTTTCGGTTTTGCCATTAACCATTTCGCCAATACAACTTTTTGTTGGTTTCCTCCCGATAACGTGCCGACAGCCGTTTCTAAGGAAGCTGTCTTCGTTTTTAGCTCATCTACATATTTTTGGCTCCACTTTAATTCTTCATTTTGATTGATAATTTGTAAGTGACTAATGCTTTTTAAGCTTGCTAATGTCGTATTTGTTTTCACATCCATTCCGAGTACAAGCCCTAATCTTTTTCGGTCTTCTGTGACGAGTGCAATGCCTGATCGAATCGCATCTTGTACCGAGCGGATGTGCACTTGTTTTCCTTCCATCCATACTTCTCCTTCGGCTTTGCCTTCGTATGCACCGAATAAGCTCATCGCGAGTTCTGTTCGACCAGCCCCCATCAATCCGGCAATTCCGACAATTTCACCAGCACGGACAGTCATATGGATATTATCGTTGACTTTCATCGGCTTTTCTTTATGCCATACGGAATAGTTTTTTACTTCTAATACGGCATGCCCTGGCGTTTTTTTGACGTACGGATAACGTTCAGTCAACTCGCGCCCAACCATGAGAGCAACCACTTCATCTTCATTCGTTTCTGCACGTGAAAGAGTTGCGATTGATTTTCCGTCACGCAATACGGTAATCGAATCTGCTAATCGAAATACTTCTGGCATTTTATGAGAAATATAAATGCACGCGACCCCTTGTGCCCGTAGTTGTTCTAAAATACCCATTAAAATGTCAACTTCACTTTCTGTTAAGGCCGCAGTAGGTTCGTCTAAAATTAAAATGTTTGCTTGCTTAGCTAGCGCCTTTGCGATTTCAACTAATTGCTGTTGCCCAATGCCGAGTGAATGAATTTTTGTTTGTGGAGAAATTGTTAATCCGACTTTCTTTAACCATGTTTCTGCTTCATAGTACAATTGATCCCATTGAATGACACCGAATTTACGTGGTTCGCGTCCTAAAAAAATGTTTTCACCAACGGTCATTTCTTTGACAAGTGCAAGCTCTTGGTGAATGATCGCAATGCCTGCTTGCTCCGCATCAACAATATTCCGAAACGAAACAGGCTTCCCATCAATACGAATTTCACCGTCATATGTGCCAGCCGGATACAGCCCGCTTAGCACTTTCATCAACGTCGATTTTCCTGCACCATTTTCACCACAAAGCGCATGAATTTCTCCTTTTTTCACTTTGAAACTAACACGATCAAGTGCTTTCACACCGGGAAACTCTTTTGTAATATTGATCATTTCTAACGCATACATTCGTTTCACTCCCGTTGTATCATGTTGAAAATAAGGGTCTGGCAAAGCCAGCCCCTTGTTTTCATTGTTTTGGCCATTGATCTTTCGGTACGTTTTTAAATACATCTTCTAATTTGTGATAACCGTCTTTAATGACTGTGTCTACAACGTTATCTTTCGTTACTGCGATCGGATCAAGCAAGACAGATGGCACATCGATTTTGCCGTTTGATACCGTCTGGTTCGTTTCGATTTTCTCACCTTTTGCTAAAGCAACAGCCATTTCCGCTGCTTTTGTTGCAATCGCTTTAATTGGTTTGTATACTGTCATCGTTTGCGTACCTTCAACGATGCGTTGTAATGCAGCTAACTCAGCATCTTGTCCTGAAACAGGTACTTTTCCTGCTAAACCTTGTGCTGCTAATGCTTGAATGACACCTCCTGCTGTGCCATCATTCGCTGCAACAACGGCTTGAATGTTATTGTTGTTCGCTGTTAATGCGTTTTCCATATTTTTTAAAGCTTCTTCTGGTTTCCAATCTTTTGAGAATTGATCGTAAACAATTTTAATGTCACCTTTTTCTTCAAGTGGTTTTAATACGTTCATCGCTCCTTGGCGGAATAAATGAGCGTTGTTATCTGTATCTGCTCCACCGATATAAACGTAGTTTCCTTTCGGCGCTTTTTCTACAATCGCTTGAGCTTGCATTTCACCGACACGCACGTTGTCAAACGAAACATAATAATCTACTTCCGCATTTTTAATTAAACGGTCATAAGAAATAACAGGAATACCTTCTTTATGCGCTTTTTCTACAATCGCTGCCGATGCCTCAGCGTTATGAGGTACAACGACAAGAACATCGACACCTTCCGAAATAAGCTGTTCTGCTTGGCTTAACTGTGCCGCATCATCTCCGTTCGCTGCTAACGTTTTCACTTCCGCACCAAGCTCTTTCACTTTTGCCTCAAACAATTCTTTATCTCGTTGCCAACGCTCTTCCTTTAACGTATCCATCGAAAAACCGATGACAATTTTGTCGTCGTCTTTTTTCGTCGATTCGCTTCCCCCTTCGTTTCCCGAAGATACGACACCGCACGCTGTTAATGCGGATGCTAATACGAATGTTGCCGCCCCTTTTGCGACATGTTTCCACCACTTCACACGTATTCCCCCTTGTTTTTCATATCGTTTACATATTTAAAGATACCACGGGAAAAAGAAAGCGTTTTCTTCACTTTCTTCACTTATTTGCGCTATATTCGCACAATTTAAACGCTTTCATTCCTGCGAAAAAGAATGGTCTAGCATTTTTTTGTCCAACAACAAAAAAATGCGAACGTTTTATGCACGCTCGCACACATCTTGGCGATATTCTGTTGGCGTCATATTCGTCACTTTTTTAAACACACGACTAAAATAGTTTGGGTCTTTATATCCGACACGATAACAAGCCTCTTTCACTGTTAATCCTTCATCACGCATCAATTGCTTCGCTTTTTCGATGCGTAAATTGGTTAAATAATCGATAAATGTTTGACCTGTTTCTTTTTTAAATAGTTTGCTGAAATAATACGGAGTTAAATGAACATATTTTGCTACTTCCTCAAGCGTCACATCATAACAGTAGTTTTCTTGCAAAAACATTTCGACTTGTTCAATGACACTACCGCCTGTTTTTATTGTCGTTTGTTCCACTTCATCCGTCAGCGGAACATCATCGACATGCATCACTCGACTGAATGAGGAGACGTAACGAACTGCTATCGATGCCTCTTTATATGAGCGTTTCATTCCATCAACACCTGACTGGATCGTGCCAATCCCGATCTTTACTCGCTGTTGTAATGCTTTCTCGAGCTGTTTTAACAGCGATTGAACAAACGAAATAACATGTTCGTCCTGCTTGGCTTCAATAAAAATGGCCATTTGTCTTTGATTAAGCAAGCTACATAAACAACGTCGCTGTTGTTTTATGCATTGCTTCATCTTTTCTTCCCATTTCTCACGTTCACACGCATCAGCCTTTTCGAGTTCCACGACTATTGCGTATCCGCTTTCAAATTCCATACCGGTAAACGTATGAGCCGCACATTCATCCATCTTCCCCATGAACAACCACGTCCAAGCGATCTCGCCTAACGCTTGCAGCTGAACGAGTTTCTCACGAGCAGCCAATTGTTGTTCACGCATCGCTTGTTCTTCTGCAATTTGCTGTAACAATTTTTGTAACAAATCAATCATTTGTTGTTTTTTCGCAGGTTTTAACACGTATTCACTTACACCGAAAGAAATAGCTTCTTTTGCATATGTAAAGTAATCGTATGCAGTTAAAATAACGATCTTCGCTTGCGCATCCATTTTTCGTATTTCTGCGATTGCCTCGAGTCCTTGAATACCAGGCATTTTCATATCCATAAAAATAATGTGTGGCCGATGTTGTTCTACTTGCTGAATGGCGCTGCGACCGTGTTCGGCATGAAAAATGGTAAACATATGCGGAAAAGCCCGTTCAATCATCAATTGCAATCCTTCCCGCTCTAGCGGTTCGTCATCAGCAATGAGCAGCTTGTACATCTCTCTCCCTCCTCGGTAATCGTAAAATGATGGCCGTTCCTTCGTTTGGGGCACTTTTTATTTCAAGTATTTTCTCGACTCCGTAAAAAAGCTGAAGACGTCTCAATACATTTTCTAACCCAAGTCCTGTGGAATGACCTGTTTTCGTTAATGAATACGATGCGTCCATAATCGCTCGTTGTACATCGTACGGCATACCTACGCCGTTATCAGCAATTGTTATTTGAATGCAATTTCTTTTTTCTTCGATGATTAATTGAATATTTGCCCCTTCTTCCATTCCTTCAATCCCATGAATAAAAGCGTTTTCAATAAGCGGTTGCAACGTTAAACAAGGAATGGGTTGTTCTAAACACGATTCATCCACTTTGACTTCGAAAGTCACACGATCGCGAAAACGGGCTTTTTGAATCGCAAAATACTCTTTCGCATGTTCGACTTCTTCACGCAACGTAACAGGTTGATCGAGCTTCCGTAAGTTGTATCGCAATAAATTCGATGTAGATACAGTCAGTTCACTCGTCTGTTCCGCCCCTTCAATATAGGCAAGTTTTGAAATGACGTTTAGCGTATTAAATAGAAAGTGCGGATTAATTTGACTTTGTAACGCTTTTAACTCTAGTTCACGCACAAGTTTTTCTTTTTCTAATATTTCCATATTTTTAGAGATTAATATGCGCAAATTTTCAATCATATGTTGAAACGTTTGACCAAGCAAACCGATTTCATCGTGCCCATCAAAACGAGGGATACGTGTATCTAATTGACCGGATGATATTTTTTTTGCTACGTGAACAAGGTGATGGATCGGAATGACGATGGTTCGCGATAGCCATATCGCAAATACAATGCTTAAAATGGTCGTTAAAACAAACAGCGTTCCACCGAGTTCATTCATCCGTGCCGTATGCTGTAATATTTGCTTGTATACAGGTTGATATAAGCTGAGCTCAACGTCGACAAGCGCTTGACTATCTTCTCGAATAAATGAAGCGATTTTCTCAATTTCGTTGTACTGATCCGCATAACCTGTGAATTGCTGTTTTGTCAGCTTATGAATAATCGCCTGCTCTAAATCGAGAAAAACATAAACCATATTTTTATAATTTTCAAGTGTAAACGCATCGTTTCCGTCCAATTGTCTTTCTGTTAGTTCACGATGCAACTTTTCGAGTTGTTGTTTATGTTCAATAAGCTGTTTATAATTATATTCGTCTTGATGAATTAAATAGCTACTTAAAAACCGAACATTTTCCTGAGTTTCAAGTGAGATTTGCTTGTATAAAAAAATACGTTGCATCATGACATCATAGCTTTCTTGTACTTTTTTTCCGCTTTGGAAAATAAAAAACGCAATACAATTCAATAAAAGAACGAGAAGTGGAATAAAAACAAACAATTTCGTCCGGATTTTCATTTGTTTCTCTCCTGCTGAACGTTTTGACGATCAATGACTTCAATCGCTGTAAAATGTTCTTTTTGAATTTGTTTACCAGAAAGATGCTCAACCATTAACTTGACTGCGGAATAACCCATATCGTAAGGTTTTTGAACGACCGTTGCGACAATGTCCCCTTGTTGAATGGCTTCTATTGTTTCTTCTACATCATCAAACCCGAAAATTTGAATGTCCTGACGATGTAAATTTTTTGTCGCCATTCGGATGCCGATTGCATCAAGTGCACTTGTACCGGCCATTACCGAAATATGCGGATGTTTTCGCAACATTTGTTCCGCTTGAATCGACGCTTGAATGCGTGAAATGTTTGACGAAGCAACAGAAACGACTTTTAAGCGCGGATGTTGAGCAATAACAGACAAAAATCCTTGCAAACGTAGACGTTGGTTTTCTGATGTATCCGTTCCGATCATAACCCCAAGCTCACGTTCTCCTTCCACACGGGAAACAACTGCCTTTCCAAGCAATTGACCGGCTTCAAAATTATTTGTTCCAACATAAGCGATGCGACGACTTTCTGGAGCATCCGCATCGATTGTAATGACAGGTATATTTCGTGAAATCGCTTTGTCAATAAGCGGTGTAAATGCTTCGTCTTTTAGATTTTGCACAATAATTCCATCAACACGAGAAGCAATTGCTTTTTCAAGCAATTTTACTTGCTCATCAACGCTTGTTCGGAGCGGACCGATGTATTCAATATTTACATCATACTTTTTTCCTGCCTCCTTTGCTCCTTGTTCAATTTTCCGCCAATACGGATTGTCAAATTCTTGCGATATTAAAATGACATGTGGAAGATGGGACGTTCCTTTTTGTTCGTGCTGTAGTTTTGCTACTGTTTTTTCTAGTTGCTTTGTTACGGTGATAAAATGAAAAAAAACATATAAAAACAAAAGGAGTAGTACAATAAGGCTAATTGTCCATTTTTTTTGTGCCATGATCTTCTTCACCTAATTTTACTATAATTCGTTTTGATAACGTTTACAATGCTCTTTAGACATATACAGCTTTCGTTCGTATTTGCCTTTTGCCATCTTTGATTTGCCACTCCCCAACAAACTTCGCATCAATCAATTGCAAAACAAGTTGAGCGTTTGTCGTCATCACTTTGTTAGCGATTAATGATTGAAATTGAACATAAATGATGCCGTTAACAAGTCCAACTAGCAAAAAGACGGTAAGGATATATACAGCTACGATTTTTCCTCGCGTTTTCATTACTGTCCCCTCCATTTTTGTGAATTGATGAGCAACACTATTTTATCAAATGAAAAAAATTTATAAATACAAATATTTCTTTATCAAAAAACAGACTTGCATTCTTTTTCACCATTTGCCAAAATCAAAATATGTTTAAATGAAAACGTGTGAGGGAGTAAGGCTGTGAAAGTTCGAAAATTGTCTCGCTTATCTACCGTTCAGCTTATTGTCCTGTTTTACTTTGTAGCTGTGTGCATATCGACATTTTTACTATGGCTTCCTTTTTTTCACCAACCTGGTGTCAAATTAGGCTTTGTTGACGCATTATTTACCGCTGTAAGCGCCATTAGTGTCACAGGACTTACCGTCGTGTCAACAGCAGATACGTTTAATGTACCTGGTATATTTGTGCTTGCTTTTATTCTCCAATTCGGCGGCATCGGCATTATGGCGCTAGGAACGTTTATTTGGCTCATGTTTGGCAAAAAAATTGGCTTTCGTGAACGCCAACTCATTATGACGGATCAAAATCGTTCGACGTTTGCTGGATTAGTGAAGTTAATGAAGGAAATTTTAACGCTCATTATTACGATTGAAATAATTGGGGCAATCGTTTTAGGTATATATTTTCTTCGTTATTTTCCATCATGGGAGGAAGCGTTTTTTCAAGGCTTCTTTGCGTCTGTGAGTGCAACAACAAACGCTGGATTTGACATTACAGAACAATCGCTTATTCCATTCGCTAATGATTATTTTGTTCAAACCGTACATATGATTTTACTCGTCCTAGGTGCAATTGGATTTCCTGTGCTCATTGAAGTAAAAGAATTTGTATTTCATCGTCAAAAACAGCAATATCGTTTTTCACTTTTCACAAAATTGACGACCGTCACATTTTTTCTGCTCGTTTTATTGGGAACATGGGCGATTTTACTAATCGAATGGAATCGTTTTTTTGTTAATAAAACATGGCATGAAGCGCTTTTTTATGCGTTATTTCAATCGATTTCCTCCCGTAATGGCGGATTGGCAACAATGAATGTCGCCGAATTTTCTGAACCGACCTTACTTGTTTTAAGCGCATTGATGTTTATTGGAGCGTCTCCAAGTAGCGTGGGAGGGGGAATTCGAACGACAACGTTTGCGATTATGGTGTTAACTATATTCTTTTATGCAAAAGGGAAAAACTCGATTAAAGTGTTTCAACGTGAAATTCATCATGAAGATATATTAAAATCATTTATCGTGTTCGGAACAGCTTTCATTCTTTGTTTTTTAGCGATTGTGCTTCTTTCTTTTTCAGAGTCTTTTACAATGATCGAAATCGTCTTTGAAGTATGCTCCGCCTTTGGAACAACAGGCTTATCGATGGGCATTACATCCGAACTGAGCACATTTGGAAAACTAGTGATTACTGCATTAATGTTTATCGGACGGATTGGTATTTTATCGTTTTTATTTCTTATTCGTGGCAACAATCAAAAAGAAACGTACCATTACCCAAAAGAACGCATTATTATTGGTTAAGGCGAAGGAATTTTATACCCCTTCGCCTTTTAACATGCTCTCTTTTTTGCGAAACATTGTGTACATAATGAGTAGAAACGATAATAGTCCAAACAAAACAACCATATGTTCCAGTCCGATCGTATCTAACAAAAATCCAGAAGCTAACAAGACCACTTGAAATGTCACGCGATCAAACATATTTTTAAATGAAAAAAAGCGACCGTGATACAATTTCGGAACGCTCGTTTGAAAAATCGTCGCGATCATCGGAAAAAAACAACCGACGCATATGCCAAACAATCCAAATGAAACGAGCGAAACCCATTTGACATGAGCGAAATATAAAGATAATTGTGTAAAAGCAATAAAACATGTTAATCCATACATCCATTTTACGTATGTTTGTTCACGAGCGATATATTTAATGAGGAAGGCCCCAAATAAAAAACCAACGCCTTCAATCGTATATAACCACCCTTTAATCGAAGGGTCATTTTGTAATTCACTAATATTGATGACCATTAAATTGAATCCACCAATAAATAACTGCGGTACAATCGTTAAAACGACAGCCGTATAAACAACAGGCAATCCGCGAATGATCGGGAATATGTCTGTAAATCGTTGTTTTTCTTTTGTATAACTGCTTATGTCTCTCTTTTCTTCTTTTATATCAATAAAAAAAGTAAGTAAAAATAATAAACTGTATGCGACTATTGCGCCAATATATAACGTTTGCAAACTTGTAATCATAAGGAGAGCACCACCAAAGGCGGTACCAGAAATTCGTGATAACGCTGAAATATTCATATGCATCCCATTGATCGTCATGAGTTGTTTCTCATCCCGCACAACAAGTGGGATGATTGCTTGCAACGTCGGGAAATAGAAAGCAGCTGCGACTTGAATGGAGATCATAAAACATATCATGAGAAAAATAGATTCATATTTTAATGCAAACAGCATAAAAATAACGCTACATACACGACCGATTCCGGCGTATAAAAGAATACGTTTTTTTGCATATGTATCAATCCACTTCCCCGCGATTGGACTAACAATCACACTAGCAAGCAATCCCGAAAATAAAATAAGCGACTTTACAAAGTCAGATGGGACATGCTTTTGCATGAATTCTAAGTTTCCGATAATCCCAAGCCATAAACCAATCCCAGCAATAAACTCACCAATAAAAATAAGAATGACATTTTTATCTTTCCACATATGTATTCCCCTTCATTCGTTTTTCTCTTCCAATACATGTATTTTATTGTACAATAAAATAATGCCAAGTGCATAAAAAATAAGACTGGCATATCACCAGTCTTATTCCACTTCTCCTTCCCAACTCATCATGCCGCCGACCATGTTTTTCACATGAAAACCGCGTTCTGATAGCCATTCGCACGCTAATGCACTTCGACCGCCAGAATGACAAACGACGATATACGTTTTGTTTGGATCTAGTTCGTTTAAACGAGCAAATAGTTGCCCGAGCGGAATATGACGTGCGTTCGGAATTTTTCCTGCCGCTACTTCGTGTGCTTCCCGAACGTCTAGCACTTCGACATTTGCTTCATGACGTAACGTATCCGCTTGTGTCGGTAAAATATTTTCAAACATACCTACTCCTCTTGTTCATTTGTTCGTAAATGTTTTACCGTTACCGTTTTTCGCTCACGATTAATACTCGTCACTTCACTTAAGTTACGCACATCAATACGAAACCGTTTTGACATGCCATCAACCGTTTGAACAAGCAACTTGCTTCGTTCTTGAATGACATCCCCAATGTAATAAGGGAGCCCGCAGTTTGCGAATGAAATATATTCACCGCGTTCAAACATAATGATTTCATCTTTTTCGCTTAACCGACGCAAACGTGCCGCAGCGGAAGCACCTCCAGCCACACCACCAACAATGACGATTTTTCTCATTGTACATCCCCTCCATATACAAGTACGTGTAACCGTATTATAACAAACAATTGCTTCATAAAGTTTGAACAGTTAGTGACATTTTACCATATTTAACTCATTTACATGCTCGTGCCCTTTTATATAATATCCTTCTATTGAGAAATGATAACGTCTAAGTAAACGGATCGCGACATTTTTCTCTAGATTGCTTTTTGCAATGACAATCACTTGACGGTTCGGAATGGTTTGATAATAACGTTTTAAGTATGCAACGGGAACGCGGAGAGCCCCATTCATTTCGTCTGCCTCGTTGTAGTCACGTACATCAAGCAACGTCACATGTTCATATGATGATAAAGACGTCAACTCTTTGACACCACGAACGGGTACATAGCGATAATATAGAGCATATAGCACGAGCATAACGATTACTATATAAGTCATGTTGTCTTACCTCCCTTTCACATCATACCCTAATAGGTATATAAAATCAATAAAAAAGAGCTGATTTTATTCAGCCCTTTTTAGTGTAAGTAACCTCTGTTTTAATTGTTCTTCCATTTCAACAAGCTCTCGTTCCACTTGCTGACGCTTCATGCGCCCTTCTTGTTGAATTTTCAATGTTTCTTCAAGTGTTTCTAATAAATTTTCTTGCGTCTTTTTTAACGTATCGATGCTAACAAGCCCTTCTTCATTTTCTTTTGCTGCTTCAATTGTATTCATTTTTAACATTTCCGAGTTACGCAGCAACAGCTCATTCGTCGTTTTTGTTACCGCTTTTTGTGCCTCTACCGCTTTCTTTTGGCGGAGGAGCGTTAGTGCGATAACAAGTTGATTTTTCCAGAGTGGAATGGCTGTTAAAATGGACGATTGAATACGTTCAACTAACGTTTGATTGACATGTTGAATGAGCCGAATTTGCGGTGCCGTTTGAATTGTAATTTGTCGACTTAATTTTAAATCATGAATCCGTTTTTCAAGTCGATCAGCAAATTGAATCATATCATTGACTTCTTGCACGTCCATTTGATTTTGTGACTGTAATGCCTTTTTCTCTAGCTCTGGAATCGTTTTTGTTCGCAGTTGCTCTAATTTCAACTCCGCTGCAGCGATGTAAATGTTTAAGGCATCAAAGTATTCTTTATTTTTTTCATATAATGTTTCTAACATCATAATGTCACGAAATAACATTTGACGATGTTTCTCAAGTTGATCCGCGATGCGATCAATTTCCACACCAAGTTTTTGATATTTAGATAAAATATGTTGAACGGACTGTGTAACAGATTGAAGCATGCGAGCTAAGAAGTTTTTTTTAGTCATTGTCAATTCTTCTACATTAACTTCTCTCATTTTAATCATAAGCTCATGAATGACTTCCCCAACAGGTCCAACATCTTTCTTTTGCACATGATTTAAAATCGAATGGGAAAAGCGTGACAACTCCGCTTGCGCTGCTACTCCATATTGTAAAATAGCTTGATGATTGCGCGGATCAATTTGCTCAGCAAGTGCTAACGCTTTCTGTCGATGCTCTTCTTTTAATTGATCAATGAGACGCGGAGATGATGGATTGACGCTTGCTTCTGTCACTTCGCCAAATGGATTGGCAAGCAACGAATCGATCGAACTTGTCCAAAGCATTTCATCGTTTTTGCTCATGCTTTTTCTCCTCCGTCACTGTTATTGTATGTTTTGTTGGTAAAGAAAAGGGATCGTCTGATGCAATCGTATGTTTCACAAGCTTTACTTCCGTCTTTAAATCAAACAAATCTTCTTCAAGCATGTCCAACAGTTCATTTTCCGCTTTCATTAGCGCCAGATCAAGTGCTTCCTCTGCTTCCCTCATCGCCTGTCGAATCTCCTCACTTTTTACGGGTTGTTTCGTTAAATAAATATATTTATCAATAATGGTAACAATGGAGTCCAATGTTGTGTTAAAAAACGGTTGCGCGACAGCGAGACGATCTGGTTGCTTTTCGACAATTTCAATTATTTTTTGACAAATGGAGTACAAACGGGAAAGTTTAGAAAACATCGGGACCGAACGAATTCTCCACAAACTTTGTCCGATTCTCCGAACCTTTTTTTTCGCATCTTTCAATCGCTCGTCTTTAAAATCATGCAATCGATCCTTCTTTTCTTTTTTCTTCATGTAAACGGAATACATCATTCCTACACTTACACCAATCAAAAATGAGATGAAAAAAGGCAAACGAAATGCAAGCAGCGAGATCAGAGCACTAAATAAACCGATATTCCATGATACAAACCATCGCCATATTGTTCGAATGAATCGTTTCATCGTTTTCCGTTACAGAAAACTTACAAGACTTTATAAGAAACCTATAAAAGTCTATGTTTCCTTCCTTGTTCATCGCGCCCGATTTCGCGAAAAGCTACTCTCGTTTCCTTGACGCTCCGAAGTCAAGTTTC